>DUUA01000012.1 GCA_012841765.1 Acholeplasmataceae bacterium | reverse complement strand
TTAAAAAAACCAAGCACTTAAGTTAAATTCTTAGTAAACTTGGTTTTTTTATTATATTAGTTTTTAAATATTATATAAGATTTATAAGAATATGGTTGTTAAAACGTAGTAGACAACAAATGCTCCACCAACAACATACATCATCCAATGAACTTCTTTTGCTTTCTTACTAAATATCATTGCAACGATATATGCAATAAACCCAAAGCCAATTCCATTAGAGATAGAATAAGTAAGAATCATAAATATAATGGTAATGAATGCTGAAAAAGATACAGCCCAAACATCCCATTCAATTTTACCTAAAGATTTTGCCATCATAACACCAACAATAACCATTGCACTAGCTGTAACAGCTGGAGTTACAACACTTAATAATGGTGCAAAGAAAATTGCTAAGACAAATAATAAACCAGTAACTACTGAAGCAAGGCCAGTTCTAGCACCAGCTGCAGTTCCTGATAATGATTCAATATATGAAGTTGTTGTTGAAGTTCCTAAAATAGCACCAGCTATTGTTGAAGTTGCATCAACTATATTTGCTTTATCGATATCTTTTTCATCTAAGAAATCCATTTGACTAGTAACACTTAAAAGTGTTCCAGCTGTATCAAAGAAGTCAACAAATAAGAATGATATAATTGCAAGCCAACCAACACCATGGCTTAAAACCCAACCAAGTTCAGTAAAAGCTTTTCCAAACACACCATGAAATCCTAAATCTGCACTTAAAATACCATCATAAATAGGCATTCCCTCAACTTTAAGTAACCCAAGAATAATTCCCAAAACTGCAGTTCCTAACATACCAAACAATATTGCACCTTTAACTTTTAATGATAATAAAGCAACAGTTAATAAAATACCAAATAAAGCTAGTAAAACTGTTGGGCTTCCTAAATCACCAAGAGTAACGTAAGTAGCTGGATCAGCTTGAATAATCCCTGCTCCTGTTAATCCAACAAAAGCAATAAAAAATCCAATTCCGGCACCAACCGCATATTTAAGTGATTGAGGAATAGATTTAACAATTAGCTTTCTTAATCCAACTAAAGATATGATTAAGTATAAAACACCTGAAACTAAAACAGCAGCTAATGCTTTTTCCCAAGTAAGTCCCATTCCTAGAACTAAAGTAAATGCAAAGAATGCATTTAATCCCATTCCCGGCGCTAAGCCTATTGGAAGATTAGCAAGTAAAGCCATTGCTAGTGTTGCAAATGCAGCAGCTAATGCTGTTGCTAGAAATACTCCATTTGGATTCATTCCTGTAGCGGCTAGAATACTTGGATTTACAAATAAAATGTAAGCCATAGCTAGGAATGTAGTAATCCCTCCAACAATTTCTCTTTTGATTGTTGATTGACGTTCTTCAATTTTGAAAAATTTCTTAATTTTTGTCATTTTCTTCTCCTCTTAAATAAAATGATTTGTTTTTTCTTGATAACACTTGAGAATTAATGTTTTTATTAATCTCAAGGAATAATAATTTTGTGACTGCATTCATTTTTAGATATGCCTTTCTAAAATATTTAGTTTTGTGTAACAAATAAAAAAAGCAAGCATAAAAAATGCTCGCCAATATATTAAAATGCCAAAAAAAGACACTTTACATATTACCAATAGTCAAGCGATTAGGTCGCTCGGTAGAGACTCTGGAACCAAATTTTCCATATTATATTGGCGATAAGTGCTTTATTAAATTATACAGTTCAAAACTATATCTAATTATAGTACAATATAAAAATTAGAACAAGATGAAAAGGATTTCATAAATTATTTTTTATTTCTATTTCCAATAGTCCTAGCAACATGGACTCCGTTTGCTCCAGCTTGAGCAAGTCCTCTTGTTAGGCCAGCCCCATCTCCACCAACAAATAAATTATTAATCTTAGTTTCAAAATTATTATCTACCTCTGGTCTTGCTGAATAGAACTTCGCTTCTACTCCATAAAATAAAGTATGATCACTAGCTATTCCTGGAGTAACATGATTTAAAGCTTCCATCATTTCCATTAAAGATTTCATTGTATTATAAGGTAGTACCAATTGTAAATCTCCAGGAATAGCTTCTGGTAATGTTGGTTGAACAAAACCTTCTTTAATTCTTTTGGATGTTGATCTTCTTCCTCTAACAATATCTCCATATCTTTGAACCAAAACACCACCATGGCTTAACATATTAGCAAGTTGTGCAACTGAATGAGCAAATTGATTAGGATTGTTAAATGGCTCACGGAATTCATGGGAAACTAATAATGCAAAATTTGTATTATGTGTTCCCAGTCTTAAATCTCTAAATGAATGTCCATTACAAATAATAGTTCCATTTTGATTTTCAACAACGACATGACCGCTTGGATTGGCACAAAAAGTTCTTACTGTTGTACCAACACTAGATTGAAAAATAAATTTTCCTTCATATAAATTTTTATTAATCTCTTCCATAACAATATCATTAGTTTCAACTCTTACACCAATATCAACTGGATTATTCTTAAATAAAATTTCATGTTTAGTTAGAACTTTTTCCAACCATTCAGAACCTTCTCTTCCAACACCTAAAACAACATTATCAGCCTTAAGTTTGCTTCCATCAGCTAAGATTATTCCCTTGCATTTATTATCTTCAACAATAATCTCTTCCACTCTTGTTGCAAACAAATAATTAATCTTACCTTTCATATGTTCATATATGTTTTTTAAAATTTGTAAATTTTCTTCTGTTCCTAAATGTCTAACCTTACCACGTAATAATTTTAAACCAACAGCAATAGCTCTCTTTTCAATATTTCTTACTTCTTCAGTATAGGGATCAGTAATTTCAACATTAGCTCCGTGATCTAAATTAATCTGATCTACATATCTTATTAAATCAAGTAACTCTTCACTATCCATATATTCATTTAACCAACCGCCAAATTCATTAGTAATATTATACTTACCATCTGAATAAGCGCCAGCTCCTCCAAAACCTGTTGTCATCGAACAGCCTGGCTTACATCCTGAATATCCTGTTTTATCAGTAGGACATTTATCAATTTTATGTTCTAAAATTGGGCAACGTCTGTTATAGATATCATGCCCCTTATCAACAAGTAAAACATTAAACTCAGGATTCTTTATCATTAATTCATAAGCACAATAGATTCCCATTGGACCAGCACCAACAATGATAACATCATATTTAGTCATAACTAACCTCACTATTATTTTTTATTTTGTTTATAAACTCAGCAAATAAAGGATGAGCTCTATTTGGTCTTGATTTAAATTCTGGATGAAATTGAACAGCAATAAAAAATGGATGATTTTCAATTTCAATTGCTTCAATAATATTTCTATCGCTTTTTGCAGAAAAGCGCAATTCTGTCTTATTAAATAAATTAGTATAAACATTGTTAAACTCATAACGATGTCTGTGTCTTTCACTAATTAAATTAGTTTTATATATTTTATTAATTAATGAATCATTTACTAAGTGTATTTCATGAGCTCCAATTCTTAAAGGAGTGTTATGGTTTTGGTTGATATCTATAATTGGCATTAAACATTCATCATCTAATTCTTTAGAAGATGCATCTTTATAACCTAATACATTTCGCGTAAATTCAATAATGGATAATTGCATTCCTAAACATATTCCTAAAAAAGGAATTTTTTCACATCTCGCATATTCAATAGTGTTAATTAAACCTTCAATTGCTCTTTCTCCAAAGCCACCAGGAACAATAATTCCTTTATACTCTCCCAAAATACTTTTTACATTACTTCTTGTAATTGTTTCTGAATCAATAGGATCAATTTTCACATTAATCCCATGTTCAATTCCACCATGCTTTAGGGCTTCATAAACTGATAAATACGCATCTTTCAAAGAAACATATTTTCCAACAAGAGCTATTTTTACTTCTCCTTTAGCATTATTAACTTTATCAATCATTAAATGCCATTCCGTTAAATCACTTTCAGCACAAGGAATATCAAAATGATTACAAATAATTTCATCAACATTTTGATCTTTTAACACATCAGGAATTTCATAAATATTTTTTCTATCTTTTACTTCAATGACACAATTATCTTCAACATCACAAAATAAAGCTATTTTTTTCTTTTGTTCTAAAGGAATACTTCTTTCAGATCTAAGCATTATAATATCAGGATTAATACCTAAAGATCTTAATTCTTTAACACTATGTTGAGTCGGTTTAGTTTTTAACTCTTTTGCGGCTGCGATATAAGGAACCAAGGTAGTATGTATATAAATTGTATTTTTTTGTCCTATTTCTCTTCTTACTTGTCTTATAGCTTCTAAAAAAGGTAAAGATTCAATATCACCAACAGTGCCACCAACTTCAGTAATAACAACATCTGCACCACTTGACAAAGCTCCATTATAAATAGCACTTTTAATTTCATTAGTAATATGAGGAATTACTTGAATCGTTTGGCCCCCATAGCCTCCGCTTCTTTCTTTCTCAATAACTCTTAGATATATTCTACCCGTAGTGATAGTAGCGTGCTTATTTAAATTTTCATCTATAAATCTTTCATAATGTCCTAAATCTAAATCAGCCTCAGCTCCATCTTCAGTTACATATACTTCGCCATGTTGAAGAGGTGACATATTACTTGGGTCAACATTAATATAAGGGTCAAATTTTTGCATAAATACTTTTAAGCCTCTTGCTTTTAAAAGTCTGCCAATACATGATGCATTAATACCTTTACCTAAACTGGAAACCACTCCACCAGTAACAAAAATAAATTTAGCTTGTTTCATATAATATTCCTAACACAATATCTTTGACTTCTTTTTAGCCAAACATATTCCTTTCTATAATCTTTTTATACTCTCTTAGTAATAAAATAATAATTTCACAATAATAAAAGAGCTCTCTATTAAAGAGAACTCTTAAGGGCTCTTAGTTATTATACCAACATTAACTCATAAATCCAAGACTTATTTTATTTGTTTTTATTAGTCTAAAAAGTCGTCATCATCAAAAATGTCGTCATCATCTATTTCTGTTTCCTCATCTTCTTCATCATCATCTTCGCTAACTTTTTTTGTTTCTCCTAATTCTTCTAGCTCTTCAGCAATCTCATCTCGTTCAGTTTCTTCTTCATCATCATCAATTGCTAAAAATTGCCCAACATAAGAATTTTCATCTTTCAATTCATTTTCCGCAATTTCATCTTCAAATGCATCATTTGTACTATATATCTTTGATCCATCTTTATCTAAATACTTTGCAGAAAGTTTTTGTTTAATATGCCATTTACCTTCATCACAAGGAAGAAATAAACCACTTAACATAAAATCCATTTCAAATTGAACAAGAAAATCTTCTTGTTTTTCTTTAATGTTTTTTCTTTTGAATACTTCTTCAGCAATATAATTCAATGTTTGAGGTTCTTCTTCATTTAGCATTATTTCTAAAGCTATCTCAAGTAAAGAACTATCTTTTAATTTATTTTTCATTTATACCTCCATAATTAATATATATAATATAACTCATATTATCTTTTAAATCAATACTTATCTTTTAGTTCTTCTAGTGCTTGATAATTAGTTTTATCTGCAACAATCGGAGTCACAGATATATAATTATTAATAATAGCATTAACGTCAGATTTTAAATTATCTTTATCTTTCCCAAAATTAGGACTTCCTATTTGATAAACCAGATTTTCTTTATTAACAAAAGTTGTTTCAAAATGAGTGTCTCCTTGAACAGTTAGTTTAATGCCCTTACTTATTTCAGGAAAATTAACATTGAAAATTTTTGAAGAATTCCATACTTCCTTTATTAATAAATAGTTCATTAAATTATCAAAGTCTTTTTTAACACCGTTAAAACTACTAGAAGATGTAGAGAAAGCAATTCCTTTTTTACCATAATAAGCAGCTTCTGTTGCCCCAGCAACAGTCCCTGAATATAACATATCAAATCCTAAATTAAAACCACTATTTATTCCAGAAAAAACAATATCATAAGGAATCTTTAAATAATATTCAGCAAATCTGACACAATCAGCCGGAGATGAATCTATTTGATATGCCTTAACATCTTTAAATCCAAAATATTCTTCTGCTTTAAAACCGCAATTAATATTAATTTTATGGCTAGTAGCTGATTGATTTGAATAAGGAGCTACAACAAATACTTGACCATATTGTTTTGCAAGTTCAACTAAAACTTTAATTCCTTCAGCTTGAATGCCATCATCATTAGTTATTAATATCTTCATTAAAACAATTCCGGATTCTTTTCTTTAAATTCTTTTAATATTTGATCAGCTTCCTTAAGAAGTTCTTTCATTTCTTTCTTATTATTAACGGTTGCTCCACTTGCTTGAGCATGACCACCGCCATTATAATTTTGAGCAATTTCTACAACCCTTGCAAATCGGCTTCTAAGCCTTACTCTAATAGTCTTATCTTCTTGTTCAACAAAAATAATCCAGATTAGTTTCCCTTTAATAGAATCTAAACTATTAACAAGTGCTGCTGCTTCTGAAGAAGAAACACCAAATCTCTTTTGAATTCTCTGAGAGAAATAGATATAAGCAACACCATTTTCAGTTGATTTAAATTTATTAAAAATATATCCTTTTAACTTGTACGAAGATTCATCTCTTAAATAAAGCTTCGCATAAATCTTTTCGATATCAATGCCATAATCTATCATTTCACCGGCAAGTCTCATTGTATTTGAATTTACACTACTATATTTGAATCTTCCTGTATCTGTTACAACTCCTGTAAACAAACAAAGGGCTGCTTTATAATTCATTTTTAATTCATCTCTAAAAGAATCATAAAAATCAAGAATCATTGATGCTGTAGCTGGCATATCTTCTCTTACATAATTAATATCTCCATAAGGCTCAACATTAATATGATGATCAATTTTAATTATTTCTTTACCAAAAACATAACTTTTATTACTAATTCTATTTTTAGTAGCAGTATCTAAGGCAATGATTAATGATTTTTTATAAACATCTAAACTCACTTCAGAATCATCACTTCCTAAAAAACTTAAATAGTCGCTCCAATCCTCAGAAATGCTATATATTCTTTTTTTAGGAAAAGTATCCCTTAAAATAGCTTTTAAACCTAAAGCACTACCAATACAATCACCATCTGGTCTTTGATGTCTAACTATAATAATTGAATCATATTCTTTTATCTTATTAAGTATTTGTTTTTTTATATCTAAATTATCCATTATTTCCCTCCACTAGTAAGTTCATCTAAATCAGCAATCATTTTATCTGCATCTTCAAAACTAGTTAATGAAGCCCCACTAGCAAGTCTATGGCCTCCGCCACCATATTTAACAGCTATTTGATTAATATTATATTTGCTAGATCTAATCTCACATAAAATGCGGTTGTTTTCAACATCTTCAGTAAAATTAACCCAAATGTCAATTCCTCTTATTCCAGCCATAGTATTTACCATACCTCTTGAAAGAGTATAAACATCAACACCATATTTTATAACATCTCTAGCTGTGTTTTTTAAGTAAGCAACATTATTTTTTGTTACTTTGAAACTATTAATAAGTTTAGCCTTAAGTTTAACCATCTCTAGTTCTTCAATATATAAATTAGAATAGATATCATCTAAAACAATACTTTTTTCAAGTAACCAAGCAGCTGCTCTAAAAGTTCTTGGAGTAGTCTGTTCATATCTAAATCTACCACTATCTGTAACCATACCCGTAAACAAAGCTTTAGCTCCCTCTTGATTTAATTTAAAATCAAGAGCAATAATCATTTCAGTAATAATTCCAGCACAACTTTCATAACTGGTATCAACATAATTTAAATCTCCGAAATCACATACTGAGATATGATGATCAATTTTAATTATAAAATCGCCTAACTTGTAAGTGTCTTTATATAATAATTTGGGTTCTGCTGAATCTAAAACAAATACCAAAGCCCCTGTATAAGTACTAGGATCAATTAAATCCAATCTCCCTATAAAAGAATATCTAGTATTATAATCACCAACTGCATAAACCTTTTTATCTGGATATGTTTCTAAAAGTGCTTCCCTTAAACCAATTTGTGATCCCAAAGCATCACCATCAGGTCTTGCATGTCGCTCAATAATGATAGTATTATATTTCTCAATCATTTTTTTAATTTCTTTGAACATATATTTATCTCCTTTATACCTCATTCAATAATAGTATCATCAATTAAGTTTTTACCATCAAGATATGAAAATAATTTATTGCTAACTATTCCAATTATTATACTTGTTAATAAAGAAACAAAAACTAATAACGCACCATATAAAATAACTAGGTCACCTAACCTATAAATAACACTTACAACAAATAATTGTGTTACCATATGGAAAAAACCACCTAAAACACTAACTCCAACCATTGATGTTTTATCTTTAAAAGCTCTATGAGCTAAATACATTATAAAAAAACTAACTAAAGTAGCTGACATAGAAATAATGAAACTAATCATATTACCAAGTATCAATCCTGTTAATGCTGCTTTTAAGACAGCCATACTTAAACTAGTTTTAAAATCAAAAGCATAAATACCAATTAATATTATAATATTTGCAATTCCTATTTTTGCTGTAGGCAAAAATGGGAATGCTGCTCGACTTATCATTACATCTATAAAAGAAAAAATCACTCCTAAAGACACCAAAATTGCTGAAAGAGTTAAATTTCTTATAGTTTTAGTTGTTTTGAAATTAACCATGCTTACTACTACCCCTAATAATATATCTTATTTTAACATAAAAGATTGTTTTTTAACATAGTTTTTTATATAATAAAAGAAGAGGGGTGAAACATATGTGTATTTTCTGTGAAATAGTTAAAGGTAATATCCATTCTTATAAAATATATGAAGATAATGAATTTTTAGCATTCTTAGATATCTCCCAAGCAACTGATGGTCATGTATTAGTTATACCTAAAAAACACTTTGCAAATATCTTAGAAATTGATGATGATATTTTAGCAAAGATATCAGTTCTTACAAAAAAGCTGAGTTTGCAAATATGTAAAAACTTGCAAATAGATAATTGCAATATTCTTAATAACTACGGGCCTATTGCGGGCCAATCTGTTAATCATTTTCATTTTCACATTATTCCAAGATATAAAGAAAATGATGTCATTATTAAATTTAGTAAACAAAACAAATCTGAAGAAGAAATGATGAGTCTTGCAAATAAGCTTAAAAAAACCTGCCAATAATGGCAGTTTTTTATATTTAAATCTTACTCTTTTTAATTTTACATTTTCCTCTTTTAATTTCATATGTAATTAATAATAAACCTAATAAAATAAGAACTAAAGATATCAGTTTATAAGGAAGGCCAGCAAGTGGAAGAGCAATAACAGAAAAAGCAATACCGATACTTGCGAAGAATGCAATTACGCATGAAGTGCAACCATAAGTTAACATTCCAAACAAAATTGAAATAAAGCCTAAGGATGAACCTTTACCTTCTTTTCCTTTTAATTCCACCATAATACTACTTAATGACATTAAAATTCCACTTAAAATTGACATCAAAATATTTAAGAAAACATTAATGATAATTAGATAACTTCCATACTCAATAATCATTTTTGAATAAGGCATATTTAAATAATCTATAACTGTATATAATAAAATAAAAATAACACCAAAAATACTTGTTTGGATAAGATATCTTTTAGTTTTTAATTTATCAAAAGCAAGTTTAATCATTATTTTAAATGCTTTCTATTTTTTCTAAAAATATTTCTATTGGATGATTACCGACTAATTCAATATCTTCATTTATAATAATTTTTGGAACTCCAGAAACTTTATATTTTACAGACATGTCTGAAAATGTTTGTGCCTCAATCATCTCACTCTTAATATTATCATTTAACATCGCAAGTCTATGCGCAGTTTGTACTGCTCCAGGGCAGTGAGGACAAGCTAAAGTGATAAATACTTTGATATTAACTGGTTTGTTAATTTTCTTAATTCTTTTAATTAAACTTTTATCAACACCAATTTGTAAGCCTGACATTTCTAAAATAGCTGAAACAAGAGAATTAATTTCATGACCTGCTGGAATACCATTAAATTTAACACCTTGATATTTTTTCTTCATATCTAAAATCACAAAACTTGGTACTAATTCAATTTCAAATTGTTTTACTTCTAAACTTGCGTCTTTAATTTCTTTAATCTCTAAAGATATTTTACTATTTAAATCAGCAACTTCTGATAATAATTGTTTTGTTTCTTTACAAGTAAGACAATCACCATCGGTGAACATCAAAATTGTAATAGGATTTATCATATTAGCTAATACTTCTTTTAATTGCTTTTCTACTTCTTCATTAAATAATTTCTTCATATTCTTTAATCTCCTTTTTTATTTAAATATTTAGCTGCTGACAAAGCAGCTTTTGCTCCTGCACCAGCTGAAATAATAATTTGTTTTTCCGGTTCAAACGTAACATCACCTGCAGCATATAAGCCTTCAACATTAGTACTTTGGTCTAACTTCACTACTATTTCATTTCTTTCATTTGTTTTTACAAAATCACTAATTAGATATGAATTAGGAATTGTACCAATTTCAATAAATAAACCATCTAAATAAAAATTAGTACTTTCTTTTGTAAAGTTGTCAGTAATATTTAAATGCTCAATTTTATCATTTCCAAAAATAGCATTAATTGTTGTTTCTAAATAAACTTTAATATTTTTTTTCGAATTCATTTTATCCAGTAATATCTTATCAGCTCTAAACTGACTTCGATGAATTATAAATACTTCCTTGGCAATCTTAGATAGGTCAATAGCTGCTTCAACAGCACTATTTCCACCACCTGCAACAACTACTAATTTATCTTTAAAAAAAGGCCCATCACAAGTAACGCAATAAGATATTCCTTTACCAGAAAACTTTTTTTCACCTTCAATTTGTAATTTTCTCGGATTACCACCTAAGGCATATAAAACAGTTTTTGCTTTTATGTATTTACCATTGCTTAGTCCTATCTGAAAAATACCATTTTCTTTCTTTACAGAACTAATATTAAAACCTATTAATTTCGGTATCTTTAAAGAATCAATATGGTTAATAAATTCATCAATTAAATTATTAGCATTAATCATTTCAAATCCTAAGTAATTGTCAACTTCTTCTGTATTATTAAGTTGACCACCAATATCTTTTGAAACAATTAAAGTCTCTAACCCTTTTCTTTTAGCATATAAACCAGCATTTAAACCAGCAGGACCTGCCCCAAGAGAAACAAAATCCCACAATTTATTATAATTAAAATTATCTTCATTTGGCTTGTGAATTGTGAAATTAAACATTTAATCCTCTCCTTATAATTAGATCCATTAATTTATTATACTTTAATTTCAATTTTATTAAAACTCTAATGCTTAAATTAATAACATGATGTTTTTAAATAAATTTAATAATTGTTAAGTATTGTGTTAAAATATAGATAAGATATATTTTATAGAAAGGAAATCTTTTTAAGATTTAAGGTATAAAATTATTATGATAATTCTTGATGGAAGTTCATTAACTTTAAAACAATTATTGGCAATAGCAAGGAATAAAGCGCAAATTCAAATAGCAGAGCAAAGTAAGAAAAAAGTTAATAAAGCTAGTTCATTTGTGAAAGAGATTTCCGAAGGAGAAAAAGCAGTTTATGGTATTAATACTGGGTTTGGGCAATTGGCTAATATTATGATTGAAAAAGATAAAATTGAGTTGTTACAAATTAATTTGCTTATGAGTCATGCCTGTGGAATGGGAAATCCATTACCAATAGAAACTGTAAGAGCAATGATGGTTTTAAGAATTAACGCTTTAATAAAAGGCTATAGTGGAATAACTTTAAAAACTATCGAACAAATGCAATTATTATTAAATGAGGATATCATTCCCGTTGTTTTTGAACAAGGCAGTTTAGGAGCTAGTGGGGATCTAGCATTATTATCACATATGAGTTTACCTCTATTAGGTTTAGGCGAAGTATTTTATAAAGACGTTCGGATGTCTTCAAGTAGTGCTTATAGATTAGCAAAACTTAACTATTTAACTACATTAGCACCAAAAGAAGGATTAAGCTTAATCAATGGTACACAAGCAATGTGTGCCATAGGAGGATTGGTTTTATTTGATGCTCTTAGGCTATTAGATTTTGCTAACTTGAGTTTATCAATGACCATGGAAGCATTAGAGGGCGTTATTGATGCGTATGATTCAAAGGTGCATTTAGTAAGAGGACAAATAGGACAAATTGAAGTTAGCGAAAAAATATTGAAATATCTAAATGAAAGTAATAATATCACAAGACAAGGAGAAAAACGAGTTCAAGATGCTTATAGTTTAAGATGTGCACCACAAGTGCATGGTGCTATTTTAGATGCTTTACAACATGTATTGGATATTGTTAATCGTGAAATGAATGCAGTTACAGATAATCCTTTAATTTTTTCAGATGAACACGAATCAATAAGTGCAGGAAATTTTCATGGTGAACCTTTGGCTTTGGCTTTTGATTATATGGGAATTGCGATATCAGAAATTGCAAATATTAGCGAAAGAAGAATAGAAAGATTAGTTAATCCACAATTAAGTAACGGTTTACCAGCTTTTCTATCAGCTAACTCAGGAGTCAATTCTGGTTTTATGATTGTTCAGTATACTGCAGCATCTTTAGTAAGCGAAAATAAAGTTTTGTCACACCCTGCCTCAGTTGATTCAATTCCATCATCAGCAAATCAAGAAGACCATGTTTCAATGGGCTCCATTTCAGCAAGGAAATCTCGAGATATTTTGAATAATGCTCGACGAGTAATTGCTTTAGAATATTTAACTGCTTACCAAGCACTTCACTTTAGAGGAAAAACTAAATTAGGAAAGAAAACTAAGATTGCATTTGATTATTTGAGTAAGTACATTCCTTTTATTGAAAAAGATACTATTATGTATCCTTTTATGCATAAAGTAGAAGAATTACTAATGATGGATGAAACCTATCAAATATTTTTTGAAGGAGATGATTAATTTGGAAAAAACAATAACTTTAGAAGATATATTTAATGAATTACCAGAATACCCTAAATTTGTTGAAGGAATTAGGAGAGCTCCAAAAAGAGAAATGTTATTAAATCAAAAAGATATTTTACTAGCATTAAAAAACGCTCTGAGATATATTCCTAAAAAATGGCATGAGATTATTGCTCCTGAATTTTATGATGAATTAATGACCCGTGGTAGAATTTATGGCTATAGATTTAGACCAAATCATCTTATTAAAGGAATGCCAATTGATAAATATCAAGGAAGAACAATAGAAGGCAAAGCCTTCCAAGTAATGATTGATAATAATCTAGATTTTGATATAGCTTTATATCCTTATGAATTAGTAACTTACGGAGAAACTGGTCAAGTTTGTCAAAACTGGATGCAGTATCAATTAATAAAAAAATATTTACAAATTATGAACAAAAAGCAAACATTATCAATTCTATCAGGACATCCTCTTGGTTTATTTGCCTCAAGAAATAATGATCCAAGAGTAATTCTTACAAATGGATTAATGGTTGGAATGTATGATAATATGCATTATTTTAATCGTGCTCAAGCCCTCGGAGTAGCAAATTATGGACAAATGACTGCAGGTGGGTTTATGTATATTGGACCTCAAGGGATAGTTCATGGAACTTATTCAACTTTATTAAATGCTGGTAGACTAAAATTAGGAATTAGTAATGCCGATAATTTAAAAGGAAAATTGTTTGTTTCTTCTGGACTTGGTGGAATGAGTGGAGCTCAAGGAAAAGCAATTGTTATTGCTGGGGGAGTTGGCATAATTGCTGAAGTGGATGAATCTAGAATCAATACAAGATATGAGCAAAATTGGATTTCAAAAGTAGTTAATAGCCCGAAAGAAGCTTTTGATGTTGCAAATAGTTATTTAAACAAGATGCTACCAATCTCTATTGCTTATTTAGGTAATATTGTTGAATTACTTGAATATGCTGTAATTAATGATTGTAAAATTGATTTATTAAGTGATCAAACAAGTTGTCACGCTGTTTATGATGGTGGATATTGCCCAGTTGAATTATCATTTAAAGACAGAACAAGATTACTAGAAGAAAATAAAGATAAGTTTGTTAATTTAGTAAATAAATCATTAGAAAGACATTATCAAGCAATTAAAACGCTAGTTACTAAGGGAACTTACTTTTTTGATTATGGTAATAGTTTTTTGAAATCTATTTATGATTCTGGGATTAATGAAATTTGTAAAAATAAAGAAAATGATCTAGATGGATTTATTTATCCCTCTTATGTTGAAGATTTAATGGGACCTTTATTATTTGATTATGGATATGGACCTTTTAGGTGGGTATGTTTATCTGGCAAAGAGGAAGATTTAGATTTAACAGATGAAATAGCTTTATCTTGTATTGATCCTAATAAATGTTTTCAAGATAAAGATAATTATGAATGGATTAAAAATGCAAAGTCCAATAAATTAGTTATTGGTACAAAAGCAAGAATCTTATATCAAGATGCTTATGGAAGATTAAAAATCGCTCTTGCTTTCAATAAACTCGTTCGAGATAAAAAATGTGGCCCAATTATGTTAGGAAGAGACCATCATGATACAGGCGGAACTGATAGTCCTTTTAGAGAAACTGCTAACATTAAAGATGGCTCTCAAATAATGGCCGATATGGCTACTCATGTAGCTTTAGGAAATGCTGCCAGGGGAATGAGTTTGGTATCATTACATAATGGTGGTGGTGTTGGTATCGGTAAAGCAATTAATGGCGGTTATGGGATGGTCTTAGATGGTAGGAAAATAACTGATGAAATATTAAAAAATGCTTTACTATATGATGTTATTGCAGGCGTTTCTAGGAGAGCTTGGGCAAGAAACACCCCAGCAATTGAAAGTGCAGAAATATTTAATAAAATTGATAACAATTCAATAATTACTTTACCTTATCTAGCTGATGATGAATTAATAGAAAAAATAATAAATAAGGAAGTGAAAAAATTATGAAAAGAATAGTTCAATGTGTACCCAATTTTTCTGAAGGCAGAAGATTAAATATTATTGAAAAAATAATTGCGCCATTAAAGAATCAAAAAGGATTTAAACTAATTAGTTATGAGCCTGATGCTGATTATAATAGAACAGTTGTTACTCTAATTGGCGATATAGATGCTTTAATTGAACCCTTACTTAATTTTTTTTCTGAAGCTTTAAACTACATTGATATGAATCAACATTCTGGAGAGCACCCACGAATGGGAGCTGTCGATGTTGTTCCTTTTATTCCAATAACTGGAATTACAATTGAGGAATGTATAAGTATTGCAACTGAACTTGCAAAAAAAGTTAATGAAAGATTTTCCATTCCCGTTTATTTATATGCAAATGCTGCTAATTACTCTGAAAGAGAAAATTTGCCAACTATTAGAAGTGGTGAATTTGAAGGAATGAAAGAAAAGATTAAGGAAGATAAATGGCTTCCAGATTTTGGAGAACCTAAAATTCATGAAACGTTTGGAGCTGTAGCAATTGGAGCAAGGATGCCCTTAATTGCATATAATATTGATTTGGATACAAAAGATGAAAAAATAGCTAATAAAATTGCCCGAACAATTAGAAAATCTAGTGGAGGTTTTCAATATGTTCAAGCAGGACCAGCTTTTTTAGAAGAAAAAGGGCATGTTCAAGTTACAATGAATATTTTAGACTATAAAAAAAATCCTATCTATCGAATTTTTGAAACGGTAAAAATGGAAGCTAAAAGATATGGCATTAAAGCAACTTCATCTGAATTAATAGGTTTATGTCCAAAAGATGCCTTAATAAGATCAATTAGTTATTATTTAGATATTGAAAAAATACCTTATAAAAAAGATATGTCTTTAGAAGATATTACAATTTACAGTATTAAATATTTAAATCTTCGAAACTTTAATATAATGA
>DUUA01000011.1 GCA_012841765.1 Acholeplasmataceae bacterium | reverse complement strand
TAAATGTGTCCAAATAACAATGATTATACCACCTAATGGAATAGATAAAATTATTCCCCAAACACCTAAAATTGAACCAAAAAATAGCATGAATACTAAAATTAATGCAGGGTTAATATTCATTTGTTTCCCGGCTAATTTTGGAATAATATAATTTCCTTGAACTAATTGAATTGAAAAGTTTATAACTAGTAAAACTACATTAGCAGTAATAGCGTTTAAATATAAGTTACTATTATAAAATAAGTTAACACCATCAATTGAAAAGATATATATTATTGGAATAACTAAACCAATAGTTGGACCTAAGTAAGGAATTAAATCCAATATAGATATAAGAACTGCAAATAAAATAACATAACCAATAGGCATTCCTAATATTAAATATACAATTAAAAACATTATAAAGAGTAATATTATCGATATAATTTTACTTTTAAAATAACTTACAACAACAGTATTAGATTTTTCCACAACGGGAATAACATGATTTTTCCAGTTGTTAGGTAGGTTATCATTTATTTTATCAAAAATAACTTCTTTATTATGCATAAAGTGCCATAAGAAAATTGGAACTAAAATAATAGTTGTTATTGCTTGAATTATAGCTGAAATAATTGATGAAGTTTTCCCTAATAAGTCTTGATAATTAAAGTTTATAATGAAATTTTCAAGATAATTATAGATAGATTCTAAGTTGTTATTGATAAACCAATCTTTAATAGTTTGAATAAATTCATCACTAAAGATTGTTTGAAATAATGATCTGCTTTGATCAATAAAAAATGAAACTATAAAGAAAATTAATAAAGCAATAGCAATAAATACTACAATAATTGAAAATAATATTGCAGCAGTTTTAGAAAACTTCCACCTTTTAATTAACCAATTTGTAAAGGGGTTAATTAAATAAACTAATACAGCTGCAATTAATACAGGCGTAAGAACTAAAGAAATACCATTCATAGTTCTTTGGATGATATTGTTGGGATAATAATAATTTAAAGTATGAAATAAAATTAATGAAATAAGTACTAAAATTATTACAAACATAATTCGTCTAAAAGTTTTCATAGCTATACCTCTCAAATATAATTATGTATATTATAACACGATTAAAATATAATCTTTACTAAAACCCAAAAATATAGTATTATATAACCACGGGGATGTTTCTGGATTCGCCAGGGTATCGTATGAAGTATAAGCATGTCTTGGTTGCTCAAGTAAAAAAGCCGAGGTTAATAATAACCGGAAACCAAAATTTACAATTCGCTGCCTAAGAAAAGGTCCAGCAGACTACTATAAGTTTACTTACGCCTTATACTAGTCCAACTTTAGTAAGTTATATTTAACTAACTCCTTTAAGTTAAACGAATCAAAAAGGATAGTAAGTAAAACTTTTGTTTATTTAGTTTTTACTTACGAATAAAATAAATAAACTAAACATGTAGAAAGTACTTTTGAAAATATCTTGTACAGGGGTTCAAATCCCCTCATCTCCACCATCTTTAAGATAACAAGTTTGTGATGAAAAAAGCACTAAAACGG
>DUUA01000052.1 GCA_012841765.1 Acholeplasmataceae bacterium | reverse complement strand
TTTATATAGTCAGAGCCTAGCTTTTCCGCATGATGACATAAATAAGTGTGGGTGTGATAATTACTTTTAATCATAGTTATAACCTTTATACAATCTGATCCATTTCGCAGATCTGCCTTTCCCTAGTGGTTTTATTTTCTTTTCATCTTTTAATTTTTTTAAAGCTCTGTTAATAGTAGATTCAGAAACATAAGGATGTAATATCCTAATATCTTCTTTTGCAAATGTTTCTGTCATATTCATAATTGTATTTTCTAAATTATCAGCTTTATTAATACTTTGATCAAACCTAAAATCTTTTAAAATTCTAATAGCTTTTTTATAAGAATCATCAAATAAAGCAAGCATGAAACGAATAAAATTTACTACTTGAGGAAATCCTTCTTTCCAGTTAATGCTAGCATTATTTAATTCTAATTTAAATTGTTCATATTTATCGTACAACATTTCAAAAAAACTAATATATTTAAATGATTCTAAATCACATTTTAAACAAAGTAAATAAAGTAAAAGTAAGCCAATCGCCTCATTATTTTGTGTTAGAGGATTAATATTGTAAAAATCAACAAAATAGTTTAAATATAAAGAAATTTTTTCAATAGTTTTATTATGTTCTTTTATTTGCAAATTTTCATTTATTTCATCTAATATAACTCTTTTATTAGTTTGTGCTTGGCTTTTTAAATAATGCTTCTTTTCTGAATTAGCAAAATCAAATTTAATATTAGATGAAAAAATATAATTTGCAAGATTAAGTAAATCATTACTTTGGAATAATGTTTTCTCATAATTGTTTTGATACAATGTTAAAGTTTCTTTAATATTATATAACGCCGTTTCTTCTTTGTTTCTAGGCTGAGAATCTTTAGTAATAATTAAACGCATTCTTGTATCAGTAACATCTAACTTTAAAATCTTTGCTAAAAAGAATGCATCTCTTTCGATTGTTTGCGTAATAACTTTATTTACATTATTGCCAGCTATTTCTTGCAAACGCGAATTAGAGCCAATATAACGGTATATATTGGCTATTTGAACTATCACATCACCTGGAATGATGAAGAGATCAATATTTTTTATACAGCTCATGTAAAACTCCTTATTTATAATAGTTTAAAAAAGTTTAATTATATTATATCCATACAATATAATTAATCTTCTCTAAATCATTAAATTTTACTATTTTATTACGAAAAATCATTATTATTTCTATAAATGGCTAATTTTTCAAAAATTCCTATTTCTTTTTCAACAACTTTTTTTCCAGTTGGTGAAGTTGCAGTTTTTGTTATTTGGTAGTTTATATTTTCAAATCCTGTTTCTCCAATAATATAGAGATCTAAATTATTAGAAGAATTCTTTTCATGAACTACTTCTGCATCAATTAAAGTATTATCTACAGTTCTCATTAATTGAATATATGGTTTTCCAACATTGTTTTTTTTACCTTTTAAAATCTCATCTTGTTTAAACCTTCTTATTGAACCGTTAGCCATTAAATTTATGATTATATCTTTTGGTTCAACAAACAAACCAGCAATAATTTCGTCATCAGGTCTGTTTTTAAGTTCCATTGCTTTTACACCGAATGATGGGGGTGCCATAATACTTATTTCACTACTATCATATCTATTCATATAACCTTTTTTAGTAATCATTATTACTTCAGCTTCTTTATTATCTGAAATATCAACACTAACTAATCTATCATTTTCTCTAATTTTAGTAGCTCTCAAAGCTCTAGAATATCTTACAGCAATCATATCCTTAATTAGTGTTCTCTTTGTAAAACCATTTCTTGTTGTGAAAAGTAAGTATCTTTCTTTTTCGAAATCATCTACTGGTACAGAAAAAATAATTTTTTCATCGGCTTCAATGGAAATTAATGTTGAAATATGATACCCTAAATCTTTATGTTTTACATCAGGAATATCAATTACTGGCAAATAAATATAATTCCCTAAATCTGTAAAGAAAAGTACAACATCCAAAGTAGTAACTTTATAATCTGCTATTACAAAATCATTATCTTTTATTTTTGTTGTCTCTCCTTTATTTAGATTAGCATAAGATCTCGCATTAATTCGTTTTAAATAACCATCATTTGTTAAAATAACAAAGACATCTTCCTTAGGTATTAATTCTTTAGCAGTTACATTAATTTCTTCAATTTCACTTTCAATTACGGTTCTTCGTGGAGAAGAAAGTTGACTTAATGTATAATTTAATTCTTTTTTTATAACTTTTAAAAGCGAAGATTCATCTGAAAGAATTGTATTTAAATCATTAATACTTGCAGATAATTTCTTTTGTTCATCTTCTAATGCAACTATATCAGTATTAGTAAGGCGATATAGTTGTAACATTACAATAGCTTCTGCTTGTAATTCTGTAAAAGTATAATTAATAACTAAATTCTCTTTAGCATCTTTTTTATTTTTTGAATTTCTAATAGTATGGATAACTGAATCTAAAATAGATGTCATTGCTATTAAACCTTCAACTATATGCAGCCTTTTGCTAGCAGTTTCTAATTCATAATTGCTTCTATTTGTAATTACTTCTTTTTGATGGCCAATATAAGCATCTAATATATCAATAAGTCCCATTAATTTAGGTCTTTTATCATGAATTAAAGTAACATTGAAGCTGTAATTAACTTGTAAATCAGTTGTTTTAAAGAAAAAATCTCTAATATCAGCAGGATTAATTTCTTTTTTAACATCAACAACAATTCTAAGACCAGTTCTATCTGTTTCATCTCTAATTTCTAAAATACCATCAATATTTTTTCTAACATAAACATCATTCATTTTTTTTACTAAAACAGCTTTATTAACTTCATATGGAATTTCATAAAAAATAATTTGGTGCATATTCTTATTAGTTTCTATTTCAGACTTTGCTCTAATTATTATTTTCCCACGACCTGTTTTATACGCTTGTTTTAAACCATTTATTCCTTGAACAATACCGCCAGTAGGAAAATCTGGTCCTTTTACAAATTTCATCAAATCTTTTAAAGATGAATTTGGATGTTCAATTCTATATATTGTAGCATTAATAATTTCATCAATATTGTGAGGAGGAATATCAGTAGCATAACCAGCACTAATTCCTGATGAACCATTAACTAAAATATTAGGAAATTTTGCAGGTAAAACGACTGGTTCAAGCTCTTCATCATCAAAGTTAGGAATAAATCCTACTGTCCTTTTATTAATATCTTGTAATAAAAATTCAGCATATTTGCTCATTCTAGCTTCAGTGTAACGCATTGCTGCAGCTGGGTCACCATCAATAGAACCATTATTTCCATGAATATCAATCAAAGGTAAGCGCATTTTAAAATCTTGGCTTAATCTAACCATTGCTTCATAGACAGAACTATCTCCATGAGGACGATATTTACCAATAACATCTCCAACAATTCTAGCGCATTTTTTATAACTTTTATTTGAAAAAATACCTAAACTATATAAAGAATATAATATTCTTCTTTGAACGGGTTTTAATCCATCTCTAACATCTGGTAAAGCACGGTCTTGAATTATATATTTAGCATATCTAGCAAATCTTTGTCCAAAAACATCTTGAATATCTTCTTGTAAAATTTTACTTTGTACAAAATCTTCTATTTCTTTGCTAATATTATTTTTAGTTTTTTTACTCATATTCAGTTACTCCCATATCTTCAAGAGTAAATGTATCTTCATTTTCAAAGGATACATTATGTTCTATCCATTCTCTCCTTGGCGCCACATCATCACCCATTAAAATAGCAACTTTTTTATCAGCTTCTACGAAATCATCAATTTTAACTTGTATTAAAGTTCTAGTTTCTGGGTTCATCGTTGTATCCCATAATTGGTCAGAATTCATTTCTCCCAAACCTTTAAATCGTTGAATAGAAAAACCTTTTGATCGTGTTGTAAATTCTCTCAGTTCATCATCTGTCCAAGCATAATGAATCTCATTTTTACTTGTTAGTTTATAAAGAGGTGGCGATGCAATATATACATAACCGGCTTCGATCAATTCTTGCATATAGCGGAAAAAGAAAGTTAATAAAAGGATTTGAATATGAGCACCATCATTATCAGCATCTGTCATAATTATGATTTTTTTATAATTAGATTTATTAATATTAAAGTCTGGACCAAATCCTGCTCCAATAGAATATATCATTGCAAGAATTTCTTCATTTTTAAGTAATTCTTCAGTTTTGGTTCTTTCTGAATTTAAAACTTTTCCTCTTAAAGGTAGAATGGCTTGAAAAACTCTATTTCTTCCTAATTTTGCTGAACCTCCTGCTGAATCACCTTCAACAATAAATAGTTCATTTTTACTAGGATTTTTTGATTGAGGAGGAGCAAGTTTCCCTGCTAAATTAGTTTTCTTAGAAACAGTTTTTTTAATTTTACGAGCTTCTTCTCTAGCTTTTCTAGCAGCATCACGTGCACGTGATGCTTTAATCATCATTTCTAAAAGATTATTAGCAATTTCACCTTTTTCTGCAAGGTAAAACCCCAACTTTTCAGTAACTATTTGTTCAACCGCACTTTTTGCTTCAGCAGTACCTAATTTATTTTTTGTTTGTCCTTCAAATTGTAATAGATTTTCTGGAATTCTTATATTTAAAATAGCCGTTAGACCTTCTCTAATATCAGTTCCATCTAAATTATCATCTTTATCTTTTAATATTCCTTTAAGTCTTGCATAATCATTAAAAGATTTTGTTATCCCACTTTTAAAACCTGTTTCGTGAGTTCCGCCATCTTTAGTTAAGATGTTGTTTACAAAAGAAATTAATTCTTCGCCATAATAATTATCAGAATATTGTAAAGCTACCTCTACTTTAATTTCCTGGGAAGTTCCTTCAAAATAAATAGGTTCGCTTGAAACATCTCTGCCTTTTGTTTTATTTTCTACAAATTCAACAATACCATTATTAAATTGAAAAGTATCGCTTTTTCCAGTTCTTTCATCTAATAGTTCTATTTTTAAACCTTTAATTAAATAAGCTGATTCTTTTAACCTTTCTTCACAAGCTTTATAGTCAATTATGGTTGTTGAAAAGACAGATGGATCTGGTTTAAAATGAACAGTTGTTCCTGTTTTTTTATTTAGCGCTGGAGTTATTTTAGGCTTTTTAATGGTTTTACCACCATCTTCAAATCTTTGAACATATCTTTTTCCGTCTCGTTGGATATCTAAAACAATCCAAGTAGATAAAGCATTAACAACAGATGACCCTACACCATGAAGTCCACCAGAAACTTTATATCCACCAGTTGCATCAAATTTGCCTCCAGCATGTAAAGTACCAAAAACTACTTCCGGAGTTGGATGTCCTGTTTTATGCATACCAATAGGAATCCCACGGCCATTATCACTAATTTCTACAGAATTATCTTTGTGTATTATGACTTTTATATGGTTAGCTTCATCAGCAAGAACTTCATCGATTCCATTATCAACTATTTCCCAAATAAGATGATGTAATCCTCTATCGTCAGTTGAACCAATATACATTCCGGGGCGTTTTCTTACAGCATCTAACCCTTGTAAAACTTGAATATCACTATCTGAATATATTTTTTTTATACTAGCCATTTTAATCACCAAACTCCTTATTTATATTATTATACCATATAATTAATATAATGTAAATCATTATTTATTGTTATTTTATATGGTCAACCTTTACTAATGAGTATATTCAACTAAGATTTTTATCAAAATTTTGAATATATCGTTATATTAAAATAATAATACAGTGTTTTTTTTATAGTTTAATTTCTTGCTTTTTACTTGTATTTTTG
>DUUA01000051.1 GCA_012841765.1 Acholeplasmataceae bacterium | reverse complement strand
ATTATATATAAAAGATATCCTTTATTTTGGACATCTTCTTTTTATATTTCAATATATTTTGTAAAACTGCAAACTTATAATTAATTCCTTTGTTATTTTCACAACACATAATAATCTTAGGGGTTTTAACATCATTATGATATAATTATAACTTTATGATCATAAGGGGGATAGACATGAAGACAATCAACGAAATGGAAACTAAAAGTATTCCAAAATTATTATTTAAATTTTCTCTTCCTGCTATAATTGGCTTAGTAGTTAATGCTTTATATAATATTATAGATAGTGTTTTTGTAGGTCGAGGAGTTGGGAAAGAGGGCCTTGCAGGTGTTACAATATGTTTACCAATTGTTACTATTTTTATTGCTTTTATAATGCTTATCGGTATGGGGGCTACTTCCCTTATATCTATTCGCCTAGGTGAGAAAAAAGAAAAAGAAGCAGAAAAAATTGTTGCTAATTCCTTAGTTTTATTTTTAATAATTGGCCTAATTTTAACTGTTTTTGGTCTAATATTTCTTGAGCCTATTTTAATATTTTTTGGAGCAAGCCCTGATATATTTCCATATTCTAAAGATTATTTAAGAATTATATTAATAGGTAGTACTTTCTTAGCTATCGGAACTGGTATGAACAACTTTATTAGAGCTGAAGGTAACCCACGATTAGCAATGGTTACCATGTTAATAGGAACCGTTACAAATATTATATTAAACTACCTTTTTATATTCCCTTTTAATTGGGGAATTAAAGGAGCAGCTCTCGCAACTATTGTTTCTTATTTTGTAACTAGCACTTGGGTTCTGTTTCATTTTTTTTCAGGAAGAAGCAAAATTAAAATTAAAAAAGAAAACTTCAAACTACAAATAGATATAGTCAAATCTATTGTAATAATTGGTTTCCCTGCTTTCATTTTACAAATTGCTGGAAGCATTCAACAAACAATATTTAATAGATCTTTAGCTAAATATGGAGGGGACTTATCCCTAGCAGTTATTGGAATAATCATGAGTATTATTACACTACTAATAATGCCTACTATGGGAATAAATCAAGGAGCTCAGCCTATAATAGGCTATAATTATGGAGCTAAACGATATGATCGAGTTAAAAAAACTTTAAAATTATCTCTAATCTCAGCTACTGCCATAGCCACCTTAGGTTATATAATTTCTAGAATTTTTCCCAGACAATTAATTAGCCTATTTAACGACAATCCTGAATTAATAGAATTAGGGATTCATGCTATGAAAATTAACTTTATGTTTATACCTTTAGTAGGAGTCCAAATGATCAGCTCTGGGTATTTTCAAGCTGTTGGAAAACCTAAACAAGCAACTATATTAGGCTTATCTAGACAAGTTTTTATATTCATACCTGCTCTACTTATCTTACCAAGAATATGGGGTTTAGAAGGAGTTTGGTGGTCTGCTCCTGTTTCAGATGTAGCAGCTTTTATTCTTACTAGTATTTGGTTGTGGTTTGAAATTAAAAATCTAAATAAGATAAATGGAATACATAAAAAACTCACTAATCAATAAGGTTTAAAAAGAAGTTCAATTAGCGCAATGACTAATGTACTTCTTTTTTTATGCAAACATATCAAAAACCAAATAATAATTTGCTATTAATCATAAAATATTTGCCCAGCTTTTGTCACTGCTTTTTCTTTATTCGGCAAAGGTTTTTCATAATTATTTTCAAGATTCTTATTCTGGTTTTCAAGATTTTTATAGTTGTTTTCAACAATTATTGACAACCCAACTAGAATCACTTCTGTATAAAGAGTCACAACTACTATTATAATATAGGATAGTAAGGCTACTAAAGCATAAAACAAAAATGATTCAATACTTGTAGTTTTAATTATTACTAATCCAATTCCTCCTGCAGCTCCAATTAAGATACTAAAATATTTTCAAATTTTAGAAAAGAATAAAATTGTTGTACTACTTTCACTTTTTTTAAAGAGCAAAATAATTTTCTCATTAAACTACCTCCCCTTCTTTTTTATATAAAAGCATAGTTTTATTAAATAAAACTTCATACAAAATAACAAAGAAATTTTCTTGAAAACTTCACTTATTAAAATAAAGCACAAAAAAAGACCTTAAATTAATAAAGTCAATGTTTGATTTATATTTAGATGGGTTTGTAGAACTATATTGATACAATTACGCACCCTAACAAAATCTACGCACCCCTAAATAAACGTCTTATTAGGCTGTTATTTTATAACTAGTCATGTTTACTCAGTAAAGTATATGATTTACTTATATAGGTTACTATTTATTCAATTAAATATATAAACCTTAGTTATTGAGTCTATTGTAAAAACAATTATGTAATTCAAAACTATCGTCATATTTGAAATGTTCATTACGCCACTACAATTCTGTATTTGTAATAATTTCATGTTTAATATAATCCTCATTTTCATAATATATTTTCAATATTTTATCAGCTAGCATATCATTATTGGTATCTCCATATTTGTATTGGATGTTATCATCTTCTATTATATCGGTTCCTAGTAGAGATTTAACTTCTTCTTTTGACAATGTACTAATATTATATTCTTCTAAAAACAGAGTGATTAAATATTCTTTTGTATTTAAATTATTTGTGTTTTTAAATATAAAACTTGAAAATATATCTGAATTGACATGGGCATAATTATTTCTAGATAATGGTTTATACAGTTCAACAGCAATATTATATTTTGTTTTTTCATTTTCATTATCTTGATAATCTTTAAAATAAACTAAAATTACAGATGATGCACCATCTAAATAGTAAGTACCATCACTTTCATTTAACCAAAATGAATTGTTATTTGAAAATATAAATTGATAAGTTATCTTGTATTCAGTTTCAATCATAAATTGGTCGAGTGTATTAGCTTGATTATAAAAATCATATTTGGCTCCTGTACCAAAAAAAGATTGTAGTAGTTCACTAGTATAACCCAAAGAGTCATAATAATT
>DUUA01000050.1 GCA_012841765.1 Acholeplasmataceae bacterium | reverse complement strand
GCAGGTTTTCTAATTTTATAAATTACTTTCAATACTATTCATAATTTCTTTTAATTTATCTTCATCTGGTCGATGAAGGTGTTTAATTGATGGTAATAATAATTCAAAATTCATTTCTAATAATTCTTTTTCAATTATTCCAATACTTTGTCCACCCCATCCATAACTACCAAAAGCTATAGTTTTCATATTTTGAGGAGCAAGTCCCTTTAAATATGATAAAAATGCAGCAGTTGTGGGAAGAATTGAATTATTAAATGTCGATGAACCGACAGCTAAATATTTAGCTTCCATAATATCTGCTAAAATCTCTGAATGATCAGATGTTTCTAAATTGTAAAGCCTAACTGGAATATCTTTATTTCTAAAAGCCTCAGTAATAGCTACAGCCATTTTTTCAGTACTACCCCACATCGTATTATAAACAACAACTGCCTTATTTTCTTTATGATAAGTAGTCATTTGGTCATATAGTTTATAAACATCTTTAAGATGTTTTTCCCAAATTACTCCATGAGATGTTGCAATAGTTTTAATATCTAAAGTTTTAGCAGATTCTAATATTTTATTTGCCTGTTTTGAAAACGGCAAAACAATATTAGCATAATACTTTTTAACTTCTTTTGTTAAAACATTGATATCATTATCATAATCAAATAATTTTGATGTTGCAAAGTGTTGCCCAAAAATATCATTACTATAGAGAATCTTATCATAAGAATCATAAGTGACCATATTATCAGGCCAATGTACCATTGGTGCTTGATAAAAAGCTAGTTCTCTTTTTCCTATTTTTAAAGTATCGCCAGTTTTAACTGGGATTACTTCATTAGGAAGTTTACCAAAAATAGCATTTAAAAATTTTACTCCATTAGGACTAGATGAATAAATTTTAGCCTTCGGCATAAGTTTTAATATTTCTCTTAAAGAACCACTATGATCTGGTTCAGTATGATTTGAAATATAAACTTCAATTTTTGCTGGATCAACAATTGATTCAATTCTTTGAATCATTTCTGATGCAAACTCTTCTTTTACATTATCGATTAAAGTAATCTTTTCATCAATAATTAAATAAGCATTATAAGTTGTGCCTTTTTCAGTAGAATATCCATGAACATCTCTTACTTGCCAATCTATAGCACCTACCCAATATACTGAATCATTAATTTTTTTTGCTAACATTTTAAGACCTCTTTTCTAATTACATTTTGCTGAATTGGTCTTTACCTACGCCACATTCAGGGCAAACCCAATCTTCTGGTAAATCTTCAAAAGCTGTACCAGGAGCTATACCTTGACTTGGGTCTCCATCTTCAGGGTCATAAATATATCCGCATACATCACACATATACTTGTCCATAATCAGTCCTCCTTATTGCATCTATTATACAATAAATATTCTTTTTACTCAATATATATGATAAATACGAAACTACCAATCATTATTAATTATACAATATTTACTCATATATTCAATTAATATACATAGATAAAAAACTTAACAAAGCTTAAAACACTTGCAAAAATTACAATAAATTGTTATTATTAAGCAATACAAACGAGGTATTTATGAAAAAGATTAAAACTATTACAAAACACAATTGGTTTATTCGCTTACTTAAAAAAATAATTAAAACTTTTGGAAACGAAGCTACAGTTATTCAAACAGAGACATCTTTACCAGAAAAAGCTATTTATATATCTAATCATAGTGGTGCTGCTGGCCCAATAAAAATTAGCATTTACTTTCCTAAAATATTAGTTCCCTGGGGAGCTCATCCTATGACTGAATGGTATCCCTCTAGGTGGAAATATTTATATCATATTTTTTATAGAAAGAAGTTACATTACAGTAAATTTAAATCATTTTTATTAGCTACTACTTTTGGAATTATTTCTAAAACAGTTTATAATGGAGCCCATCTTATTCCAACATATCCAAATGTTTTATTAAAAAAAACAATCAAAAGAAGTATTAATCATCTTAATGTAAATAACAGTTTATTAATCTTCCCTGAAGATAGTGATAATGGTTATTTAGAAGAAATAGAATCATTTCATGCTGGTTTTGTTTTCTTAGCTCAACGTTACTTTAAAGAAAACAAAACACATATTCCTATTATCCCCCTATACTTTAATAAAACTGATAGATTAATAATTGTTGGAAATTCATATACTTTGGAAGATTTTAGCGAAATTGTAAGTAGAGATGAAATAGCAAATAAGTTTAGACTAATTTTAAATAATTTACCGAAAATAAATAAAACAACAAATTAAAAAAATGCCGAAATGGCATTTTTTTATATTTTATTTATAAGTTCTTTAACAGTATCTAAAGCATTACCAAATAATAAAGCAACACCATTAACTTTTGTATAAATAGGATTATTAACTCCAGAATATCCCGGTTTATCATCATAATTCATAATAATTATATATTTACTTTCAAATACATTTAGAATCGGCATTCCATAAATTGGTGTCGATTTTGCTGTATTAGCAGCCGGATTGATTACATCATTAGCTCCAATGACAATAGTTAAATCAGTAGTTTTAAATTCAGGATTGATATTTTTCATTTCACAAAGTTTTTCATAATCAACATTAGCTTCTGCTAACAAGACATTCATATGTCCTGGCATTCTGCCAGCAACAGGATGAATGGCAAATTTTACTTTAATTCCTTTAGATTCTAATTTTACTTCTAATTGTTTTACAACATGTTGAGCTTGAGCAACAGCCATTCCATAACCAGGAACTATGATCACGTTCTTTGCTTTATTTATTACAGTTAAGTAATCAAGTTGTTCTCTATCATCTTTTTCTTTTTGAGTAACTTCTTCTTGTTTAAGGTTACTATTTTTTGATGTTTTACCTAATAAAATATCAAATAAACTTCTATTCATGGCCTTACACATAATTTGTGTTAAAACAAGTCCACTAGCACCAACAATTCCACCAACTGCAACTAATAAGACATTGCCAATAGCCATTCCTGAAATTGCTCCAGCAACTCCACTTAAACTATTAAGTAAAGATATTGTTATTGGCATATCAGCGCCACCTACTCTAATTGAAAATGACCATCCAAAGATAGAACTTGCTATCATTATTATTAAATATAAAGCTAAATTTAAACCATTTAATCCATGTCTTACATTTAATAAGATAATTGAAAGGACAATCAAAGTTATTAAAGTTACGTTTAAAATTTGTTGAAACTTAAAACTAACAGTTCTTTGATTAATCATTTTAGCCAATTTCATTGCTGCAATTGCACTACCAACAAGAGTTATTAAACCTATAGCAAGAGCTAAACCTCCAGTTGTAATTTGGAACATATTTTCTTTTATGACCTCAGCACTTTTGAAAATATATTGACCAACTGCGCTACCACCAACAATTGCTGATGCTGCTCCTCCTAATCCATTAAATAAAGCTACAGTTTCTGGCATTTGAATCATCTTAACTTTTTTTGCTAGAATTAAACCAATTATTAAACTAAGTAATAAAGTAACAGTGATGATTATTATTGCAGCAATTGCTGCAGTTCCATCATCCTTAACAAAAATATCATAATGAATTAAAGTTGCTGCAATAGCAAATAACATTGCAGTTGCACTAATAATATTCCCAATTTTTGCTGTTTTAACTTTACTCATTAAAAATATTCCATATAGAATAGATAAAACTAACACTCCAGAAATTAAAAAATATACTAAGTCAGTCATTATTTATTCTCCTTGTATACAAAATAGCTTAACATTTTATTTGTTACTGTAAACCCGCCTACTATATTTAACATTGCAAAAATAATGGCAATTCCACCGATAACTACAGCAGAATAAGTAGAAATATTTAATATATCCTGAGTTATAATAAATGCCCCTAAAACAGTAATTCCACTCAAGGCATTCATGCCTGACATTAATGGAGTATATAATAAAGAAGGAACATTTTTAATTAAAATATAACCTAAAACTGTTGAAACAATAAAGACACCAATAAGTATTAACGGATCCATTTACAACCTCCTAATTATTTAATAAAAACCTTTTAAAGTTTCTTATTTTTTATAGCTTCTAATGTTCCTTTATGAACTATTTTAGTTCCATCAGTAACTAAAATAGATTCTAAAATTTCATCACTCAAATCTAATTTTAATTCATCATCTTTAATTAAATGTTTTACTAAATTATAAATATTATTTGCAAACATCCATGTTGAAGAAGTTGGTATTAACCCAGGAATATTTTTAATGCCAATTATTGTAACTTCGTGTTCAACAATTATTTCTGCAGGAACAGTTAATGAACAGTTTCCTCCTTGATCAATAGAAACATCAACTATAACAGAACCTGGTTTCATTGACAGAACCATTTCTTCATCAACAAGAATTGGGGCTACTTTTCCAGGAACTAAAGCACCTAAAAATACTATATCAGCATCTGCTACTGCTTCTTTTAAAGCAGATCTTTCTTTTTTAAGTAATTTTTCAGTTAATGATAAAGCATAACCGCCTGTGCCAATTGCAAATTTTTCAGGAATATTTGTATCTACAATTTTAGCTCCCAAACTTTTAGCATTTTCGATGGCATCTGGTCTAATATCAGCAGCATAAACAATTGCTCCAAGTCTCTTAGCTGTAGCAATTGCTTGGAGTCCACTTACTCCCGCTCCAATTATAATAACATTTGCTGGTTTAATCATGCCCACTGCAGAAAAAATTTGCGGAATAAACTTTTTCATATGGTCAACTGCAATTAGCATTCCTTTGTAGCCTGCACAAGTACTCATAGACGTTAAAGCATCCATTGATTGTGCTCTTGATATTCTTGGAACACTATCTAGAGTTAATCCAATAATTCCTTTTCTTGCCATTGCATTAACCATTTGATGGTTAATAGGAGATGCTGGATGAATAAAGGTAATTATATATTGTCCTTTATGCATCATATCAATTTCATGTAAATTTTCTGTTTTGTTAAATTGAGGTTCCTTAACTTTTAATATCAATTGTGCTTTTGAATATAATTTTTTAACATCTTCTTCAATTAACGCACCAACCCCAATATACTCTTCATCTGTAAAATGAGCTCCACTTCCAGCTCCTTTTTCAACAATAATTTCGTGACCGTCAAGAATATAATTTCTAACTGTTTCTGGAGTAACGGCTACGCGGTTCTCCCCATGCATAATTTCTTTCGGAATACCTATAATCATATTTAATCCTCCTAACCTGAAAAGGCTTTCAACTAAAGATATTATATATTATTTTTCTTATTTTTTCCACAAAATATTAAAAAAAGCTAAACTTTTTTGTTTAGCCTTTATAATTTATTAGCAATAAACCAATCTATAGTGTCACTAACACTATCTTTAATATCTCTAACTTCTAAATTTAAATCATTTATCGCTTTATTATTAATATAATTATGGTTCGATCCCAAGTATTTTAAGGTTTTTCTATTATAAGGAGTATCTTTTGATAAAATATTATTATATTTTTCAACAAAATATAATCCAGTATTAGCAAGCCATAAAGGAACTTTTAATGGTAAATGTTTTTTTTCTAATTTTTCATAGATTAAAGCAACTAATTCATCAATACTTACATTTTCTCCAGTTAATAAATACGAAGATTCAGTTTCATTTATTGCTGCTGCAATTGTTGCTTTAGCAACATCTCTTACATCAATAAAATTATAACCACCTTTAATCCTCACCATTAATTTACCCTTAATACAGTTTAGTATAATTTCTCCTGTATTTGAAATTTTAAAATCATTTGGTCCAATAACAGCAGAAGGATATAAAATCACTCCATTTAAATTACCACTTTCAATTTGCTTTAAAATATATTCAGATGCTACTGCTTTTGTTTTACCATATAAGCTATCTATTCTATCTGGATAGAATAGATAAGGTTCAATAATAAATCCATCTTCTTCTCTATAAATTCCATCAACACTTGCAATATAAACAAACTTTTTAGCTTTCTTTTCTATACAAGTATTAGCAAG
>DUUA01000010.1 GCA_012841765.1 Acholeplasmataceae bacterium | reverse complement strand
ACATCAAAAGTTATTCATGAACTCTATATAAAAGACCAACAAAGAACTAAAGAACAATTATTTATTGCACTTCCTAATTTAGAAGAAGAACTAAAGTTAGATGTAAGATAAAAAAAAGGCTATTAGCCTTTTTGCTTTAATCTTTTTCTAATAAAAACAAAGTATACAATTATTAAAACGATACCTAAATATATGGCCATATAAATATAGATTAAATAATTGAATTGTTCGATGTTATCAAAAATATAATAGTCATATTTATAGCCATTTAAAATTAATACTTCTTCGTCATTAGGTTTTTCAAAACCACCAGCTCTAACAGTTAAATTATCAACAACTACGTTATAGAAACCATTAAGATCATCTGGGTAGTTAGGTAATTCATTTAAGTTAAATTGAAAGTCTAAATCATTTGACTCGTGAAGAACTATTTCAAATAGTTCAACATCTTGATATTTAAATACAGCACTATTTAAACGATTAACTGCACTATTAGTAACGGTATCATTAAGACCGAAGATCGGAAAATTTAAATTTCTAACTTGATAAGAAATATAATTATTATCAGAAGTAATATTATTTTCATAGTAACCAGTTATTGTTAAAAAAGGGTTTTCGGCTATTGAAGAAGTGAACTTATTAACAATACCGTGAAAATAATGTTTAATATTGTCATCAAATAATAAAGGCATTGTTTGATAAATATCAATTTCTATTGATAGTGAAACACTTTCATCATTAATTAAAATTGTACTATCGTAATTGATCGTACCAACAATTGTTTCATTATAAATTAAATCGTTTAACGCAAACATTTGACTGACAAACTTTGGATTTTTATTATTTTCTAACGTATTTTCACCCTTTTGTGCAAGGATTACATCGTTAATATATTTATCATTACGTGCCGAAATTCCACTGTTAAAGAAAAGAACGCCTAGCGTTAATAACATAAATACTAGGATAAAATAAGAGAATGTTTTCATTTAATCACCTACTACTATGATACATTAAATTTAGACAATATCAACAATTAAGGAGAATATTATGCATTATTATGTGTTTGTAAAGAATTATCAAATCGATGAAAATATTCATCTCAACTTGCATGAAACGATTAATCGTTTTTTTGGTAAAGTGACTGATACTGTTGTAAAAAACGACAATTTAATTATAGTTGTAAAAAATCATTTTCATAAAGAAAATATTAATGAATATTTAAAAAACTATATTTACGAAAACTTATTAAATGTTGAAATTTATGTATCAAAAGATTTTAATGATTTAAATCAATTAGTAAACGAATTTGAATTAATTGAAAGCTTGTTTACTGTTAAAAGTTTTAACAGTAAAACTAATGTTTATGATTTAAAAACATTATTATTTGAAAAGTTAATTTTTAATATTGATATAAGTATTAAGAAACATATTTTAAAGTCTCTTTATAACAATGTTGAGTATTATTCAACGTTAAAAGCATTCTTTGAAAATAATTTAAATATTTTAAAAACTTCAAGAATGATTAATGTTCATCGTAATACATTGATTTACCGACTTGATCGCTTTTTAAGTATTACAATGCTTGATCCAAGAAATTTTAATGATGCATTTTTAATTAAATTATTAATAGATTATTAGTCAATTTGTCTATTAAATAACTAGAAAAATAAAGATATAATAAGAGTAATAATAAAGGAGTGGTTCTAATGGCCCAAATT
>DUUA01000049.1 GCA_012841765.1 Acholeplasmataceae bacterium | reverse complement strand
CAGCAGGGCGCTTATATATAATATAATAAATTTATGAAAAAGAGGTAGAACTTAAATGAAAAATAAAAATTTATTAAATCAATTAGCATATTATGGTCTTTTAATAGTCGCAATTGTCTTTATAGTAGTTGCACTTTTAAATCAATTAGATCTTAACAATAGTTTTATAAATAGTGTATTGAAAATTGCAAGTAATGTTGCTACACTGTTTATGGTATTAGTAGTTTCCTTTATTGGATGGGAATATGCTAAAAAGCAACCTACAATTTGGAAAGTTATTTTCTTAATTGCAGCTATTTTAGCAGTTGCATTTTCTGCAATGGCAATTGTAAACTAAAAATATTTTAAAACTAGACACCAAGTTCTCTTGGTGTTTTTTTTCGTTGTTATTAGGTATTTTTTTATTTTTTGTAAAAATATATCTAAATTTTAATTTTTAGTAATTAATAATTGAATAAGCGCTTTCATATGAATATAATGAAATATGGAAATTAATAAAAATTATATTAAGAATGGGGTATATAAATGAAAAAAATTATTAATGATTCAGCAAGGTTATTATTTGAAAATGATATTCCTAAGGATTATTTAGCAGATATTTATGTTAGAAATATTGCTCAGCCGTTAGCAGTAGCAAAACCAATTAATGAAGATGAAGTAGTTGCATTAGTAAAATATGCAAACGAAAATAATATTGTAATGATAGTTAGAGGAGCAGCAACTGGTGCTGTTGGCTCACAAGTTCCTGTTATAGGTGGTGAGCTTATTATTGATTTATCATTAATGAATAAAATTCTTAATTTTGATGAAGAAACTTTAACATTAACTGTTGAAGCTGGTGCATCACTTGAAAGCGTGCAAAAAGCTGTAAATGAAAAAGGTTATTTTTATGCACCAGATCCTGGCGCTAAAGTTTCAACTATTGGTGGTAATATTGCAACTAATGCAGGTGGTATGCGTGCAGTTAAATATGGTACTACAAGAGATTTTGTTAGAGCAATGACAGTAGTTCTTGCAAATGGTGAAAAAGTAGAGTTAGGAAGTCTAAACATTAAGAGTAGTGCTGGATACGATTTAAAGAATTTATTTATTGGTTCAGAAGGTACATTAGGAATTACTACTAAAGTAAAATTAAAAGTTGTTCCAAAACCAAAATTCCATCAATCAATGGTTATTGCTTTTGATAGTGTTTTAGATGCTACAGATAATGTTTTAGAAATTTTAAAACGTGGTTTTGCACCAACAGCGTTAGAACTATTTGAAAGAACAGCAATTCAATATAGTGAAAACTTTTTAAACACTAAATTTAATAGTCAAAAAGGTAATGCATATTTACAAGTAACATTAGATGGAAATGATGAGGCATTTTTAAATCGTAGTATTAATGATATTGCGGCATTAGTTAAAGATAGGGCTGAAGAAATTATTTTATTTAAAAACGAAGAAGAAGAAACTCATGCTTGGCGCTTAAGAGATCATATTTTATATGCATTAATGAATTTAACACAATTTATTATGTTAGATGAAGTAGTACCAATTAATAAGTTTGGTGAAATGATTAGATATACTAAAGAACTTCAAGAAAAACATGGTATTACTGTAACAAACTTTGGTCATGCTGGTGATGGTAACATTCATACAATTATGTTAAGAGAAAATCTAGATGATGCTACATGGGCAAAAAAATCAGTTGAATTTTTAGATGATTTATATGATAAAGTTAAATCACTAGGTGGATTAATTTCTGCTGAACATGGTGTTGGTTATACTAAAAAAGATTATTTCTTAAAGTTAACTGATGAAAATTTAATTAATGTTATGCGTGCAGTTAAAAAGTCGATTGATCCCAAAGGTTTATTAAACCCAGGAAAAGTATTTAACTTATAAGATGAAAACTAATAAACCTTGCAGAAAGCAAGGTTTATTTTCTTTTACAAAAAGGAAAGACTATGAAAAAGTTAAAAAAAATTAATCATTTAATTATAGAAGATGATAGTAATATAGAATATAAAAATAAAGGCTATAAGCCTGTATATGTAGTAGATAGTGCTGCTAAAATTTTAATAATTGGGCAAGCGCCAGGTATAAAAGCTCAGGAAAGTGGTCGAGTTTTTGAAGATAAAAGTGGTAATGAGTTAAGACATTGGTTAGGAGTTAGCTACGAAGAATTTTATAATAAAGAAAACTTTGCTATTTTACCAATGGATTTTTTCTACCCTGGTAGTGGTAAAACAGGTGACCTACCACCCCGTAAAGATTTTGCTGAAAAATGGCATTCATTAATTATAAATGAATTAAAGGAAATTAAACTAATTATTTTAATGGGTAACTATGCAATTAAGTATTACTTAGGAGATAAATATCAAAAAAACTTAACTAATACTGTTAGGAACTATTATCTTTATTTACCGAAATATTTTCCAATAGTTCATTCATCACCATTAAATTTTAGATGGCATGCAAAAAATCCTTGGTTTAAGGAAGAAGTAGTACCAAAGTTAAGTGAAATAGTAAGTAAAATAATAAAAGGCTAATTTAGCCTTTTATTATTTTAATATATTTATAATTTCATTTGGATTTTTGATTAAATGATTCGGTTTATATGTAATTAAATCATCATAATCACGGAATCCCCATGTTACGGCAATTACTTCTAAATTAGCGTTTTTAGCTGTTTAATATTAACTTAACTATCGCCGATGAAAATTGTTTCATCTTGTGAGTAATTAAAATGTTTCATTACATAATTTAACATTGCTGGATCTGGTTTTATTTTCAAACTTTTTTGTTAACCAATTGATAAGTCAAAAACCCCATTAAAGATTTGTTCATTTAACAACCTAACTAAGTGATCACTTTTATTTGAAACAATAGCTAATTTATATTGTTTTTTAAAGTGTTTAACAATTCAATAATCCCTTCATAAGGTTTAGTTAAGATATTATTGTTTTTAGAGTAGTAATTTAAGTAAAAGTTAACTACTTCATCTAAATTATTGACTTCTTCATTAATTAATAAATAAGCAATAAGCCTTCTGCCACAATTACCTAAAGCTTTTCTTACTTGTGAACTTGTAACAAGATTATAGTTAAAATTTTTAAAAGTAT
>DUUA01000048.1 GCA_012841765.1 Acholeplasmataceae bacterium | reverse complement strand
GTATATTTTAATAAATCAGTGGAATTAATTTCAATCATGAAATCATAAGCTGCATCATCCGATATTAACTCCTTCATATTATTTTTCTCCTTATTATTAATTAAGGATTCAACTGAATTTAAAAGTTTATTTAAGTTATCATATTCAGTATTAATTAACATTTCATTTCCACTATTTTTAATTGCTAAGCTATCTGTATTAGCAAATGTTGCTAAATATAAATTTGTAGCTACAACACTAGAAACAGCATAAACTTCTTCATTTGAATCTAAAGGAGAATAATTGTAAACAGGTTGATTAATAGTCCCTCCATCAGGTTTAATTAATAAGACAACAACAACAAAAACTATTACTAAAGTTATTAGAGAAGAAAAAGCATATTTGAAATTAAACTTTAATTTTCTTCTACTATCTTTTTTTTCTGGAAAAGGATCAATATTAATTTGATCTAATTTAATTTTTGAATATACTTCAGGAGTACTCTGATAAATATCATTTTTAATCTTATTTTTTAATTTATTTGTCTTCATCATTGTTACTCCCTTCTAGATTTTTCATTTTTTTTATACTTTTGTTATAGAGCCATAAAACAGTTCCCAAAGGTTTTTCTACAAATTCAGCAATTTCCCTAAATTTAAAATCATTAACAATTTTTAAAATAACTATTTCTCTTTCTATATTATTAAGCATATCTAACAACTTATTAGTTTCTAATGAAAAAGTATAATTGTTATTATCTACTAATAAAGGCTCATTTTTATTATCATTATAATCAATAACAACTTCTCGACTTCTTTTCCTATAATAATCAATAGATTGATTTTTAGCTATTGTAAGAAGCCAATTAATAAACTTACCATTACGTTTATATGTTCTAATAGACTTAATCATTTTAATATATGTATCTTGCATAATGTCTTCAGCAAGATTTTTATCTTTTATAACCGAAATGATGATACTAAAAACAGCATTTTTAGTATCATCATAAATAATCCTAAAAGTTTCTTCATCCTTTAAAATTAAATCATCAATATAATCATCGTAATCCAACATGTTAATAACTCCTTATTAAAGTAATTATAACATAAATTAAGAGATAATTTAGCTTATATAATTATTAAACACTAAAATTTCTTACCTTTTTTACCTGTATTACTGCTGTTGTTATTTCTGTTATTAATTCCGTTATTATCTTCATTGTTATTTCCTTTATTGTTTCCATTCTTTTTCCCATTGCTATTTTCGTTATTTTTTCCGCTATTTTTTCCACCTTTAAAATCTTCTGGAACTTCACCATGATGACCTTTTCTATTCATTTGTCGCTTTCCTTTAAATTCATTATTTTCACTATAAATCTTATAATCATAAATAGCTTCGCCAGTTTCTTCATCAATTGTTATATAAATGCGAATATGTCCTTTTTCTATAGTTTCATCTTCTTGTTTTAACACGTACTTTATTTTTATAATTTCTGTACCGTCATCGTCTTTTGACATTTCAAATTTATATTTCCCTTTTGCAGTACCTTCAACAAATGTTAGTTCAACTTCAATTTTATCGTCTTCTTCTTCAACCTCAACTTTTGTTCGTGAAATAACTCCGTCTTTTTTCACAAAATAGTTAAATACTCTTTCATCATCTTCTATTTCATAATGAATTGCTACAAAATTATCATCATCAATTTTAGCTGTTAACATTAAAGTTTCTTCATCTTCTTCAAATTCTCTAGATCCTTCAACAGTGTATTCAATACCATTAACAATTAAAATTCCTTCAATTAAATATTCTACTTCTTCTTCGTCTTTTTCTTCTTCACCGTCAATTTTCTCTTCGTCCTCTTCATCAAGATCAACATCTAAATCTTCTTCTAAATCTTCTTCCTCATCTGTGATTAAAATTTCATTATAATATAAATGATATTCTAATTTAGCTCCAGTCATATCAACCGTCTTAATGACCATTAATTTTGAATATCCTTCCATTTCAGATACTTCTTCTGTAATTGTAAGACCATTATTATTACCTAAATATTTTTCCATTATTCCTAAATAATGGTTAAGTATATCTAATTCTTCCTCTACTGCTGTTTCTTCTGCTAAATCACTTACTGGCCCAACCACTGGTTTTGCATCTTCAAAACTTGCTAAAAGTTCTACACTAGAAATTGCTTGAAAAGCAATTACATCTTTACTCTCTTTAAATACATTTTGGTTTTCAGTTAAAGTACAACCAAAAAGCACTACACCAACAATACCTAGAACTAAAACAAAAATAAATTTTTTAATATTTTTCATATTAATATCCTCCATACATTATCTATACGTATGAAACATCTATTTTATTGGTAGATATTAAAAAAAGTACATTTATTTAAAATGTACTTATATTTTCATTAAATATTTAGCATCTATTAAGAATTTAGTGATAATCCCACTTTTAGGAAAAACAATTTGAGCAATATCCTTTTCAATTTTTAAAACTGTTCCCTCTCCATATCTTGGATTTATTACTTTATCCCCTATTTGTAATACTAACTTTTCTATAGCATTATCAAACTTTACTGGTTCTGCTTGAGCAAATCCAGAAAATTCTGGAATTTTACTTCCTCCAGTAAATTCAAGTAAAAATCTAGAAACACTATTTCTCTTGCTATTACCATATAATAGTCTTGATTTAGCATTTGTTAAAATTAGTTTTTGTTTAGCCCTTGTAACAGCAACATATGCTACTCTTCGTTCTTCTTCTAATTCTTCATCTGTATCAAATAAATATGTATTTGGAAATATCCCTTCTTCTAAGGCAACTAAAAAGACAACCTCAAATTCTAACCCTTTTACAGAATGTATAGTTGATAATAAAATACCATTATTATCTATGACCTTTTTACTAATATTATCTGCTAAAGTTGACTCATCAAAAAATTTTACTAATTTATTCTTATTTGATAAATCACTATCTTGTTCATCAATATTATATAAAATTGATTTAAATTCATTTAAATTATCAATTCGGTCAATACTGTCATCCATACCTTTTAAATAATCATAATATCCAAGTTCAGTTAAATAATTAGTAAAGATATTAACTAATGAATCCAGTTCTAGCATTTCCTGATATTTAATAATTATATTTTTTAAATCAAACAAACTATTTTGCTTTCTCTCTGTTAGAATTTCTAGAGAATTATCAATTAATTGAAAAACTGAATATGAGTTTTCACTTTTAAAATAATCAAGTTTATTAATAGAAGTAATACCAATGTTTCTTCCAGGAGTATTTATAATTCTTTTAAAACTAAAATAATCATCACTATCAACTAATAACCTTAAATAAGCAATAGCATCTTTAACTTCCATTCTTCTCATATAAGAAATTCCACCATATATTCGGTAAGGTAGTTTCCTTTGAATCATCCCTATTTCAAAATTCCTTAAAATAGAAGAATTCCTATAAAGAATAGCAATATCTTTATATTTAAAGCCTTTGTTTTTTAATGTTTGGATCTCATCAAGAACATATTCTACTTCCTCTTTTTCATTATATGACTGAAACATAGTCACATCATTGATTTTTCCATTTATTATTGAAAAAAGTTCTTTAGCTTCACGGTTAATATTATTTGCAATTAATTTATTAGCTCCATCTAATATAGTTTGTGTAGAACGATAATTTTGAGTCAAATGCACTGTAACACAATCAGGAAAATCACTTTTAAAATTTTGCATATTTTTATAATTTGTCCCTCTAAAACTATATATACTTTGGTCATCATCACCAACAGCAAATATATTATTAGATTTTCTTGCTAGCATCTTGATAATTTCATATTGAATATTATCTGTATCTTGAAATTCGTCAATTAAAATATATTTAAACTTATCTTGATATTTTTCCAAAACTTTTGGAAACTCTTTAAATAAATCCCTAGTTTTATTTAATAAATCTTGAAAATCTAAAGCATTATATTCTTTTGTTTTCTTTTCATAAGCAGCTGCAAAAGTAATTTCCATATTACTTTCTGGTTTAAGGTCATGACATTTAAAATAGTTCAATCTATGTTGCATTGATCTTGGGGTTACAAATTCCTTATTAAAATTATCTTCTTTATATATTTCATTAATAATCTTTAATTGATCTTCTTCATCTAAAATTAAAAAATTATTATCATAACCTAATCTTTTGATTTCAACCCTTAATATTCTGACACAAAATGAATGGAAAGTTGCAATAGTAACTTGCTTTATCCTATCACCAATAATTTGTGCAAGTCTTTCTTTCATTTCATTAGTTGCCTTATTTGTAAAAGTAATAGCAAGTATATTAAAAGGAGGAATATTTTTATACTCGATCATGTGGGCAATACGATAAGTTAAAGTTCTGGTTTTTCCTGAACCAGCTCCAGCAAATATAAGCAATGGACCTTCTGTTCTTAAAACCGCTTCTTTTTGCTTATCATTTAGTAGTTTAAGCATCTATTCCTCCTTGTTATTATTTAAATGATGATTTTAAAGCAACTGTTTGATTAAATATAATATTTTTATTTGTTGAAAGTTTATCAACTGTATAATAACCATCTCTAATAAATTGAAAATGTTCCAATTCTTTAAATTCTTCTTGCGCTTTTTCAACATAGCCTTCCATCTTCTTCCAAGAATCAGGATTAATTCTATCTTTGAAATCTTTTCCTTCGCTTTCTTCAATAAAAAGCGGTTCAAAGATATTAAATGTTGCTTTCTGGGCAGTTGTCTTTTCAACAAAAGTTAAAGTTCCATTTGGCTTTCTCTCATCAAATCCACTTCCAGATTTAGTTTCTGGATCATATGTACAATGAACTGCTAAAATATGCCCTTCTTTATCATAATCAACATTTACTGCTTTGATAAAATAAGCATTCATTAATCTAACTTCAATATTTAATGCTAACCTTTTCCATTTCTTATTTGGTTTTTCTAAAATAAAATCATCTTTATTTATATATATGTATTTAGAAAAAGCCATTAGTCTTTCACCCAATTCTGGGTTTTCTTGATTATTTGCAGCATTAACATATTCAACCTTTTCTTCTTCATAATTATCAATAATTACTAATAAAGGATCAGTAACAGCCATTATTCTTTTTGCTTTTAATTTAAAATCTTCTCGAACAAAATGTTCTAACATTGAAAGAGACATTGTTGAATTAACTTTAGATAATCCACTAGCTTTTATGAAGTTTTTAATAGCATCTGGTGAATATCCCCTTCTTTTAAGGCCGACTAAAGTAGGCATTCTTGGGTCATCATATCCTTCAACAAACCCACGATTAACAAGTTCACGAAGATACCTTTTACTTAAAACCGTATTTTCAATATTTAATCTTCCAAATTCAATTTGTTGAGGTACATGTTCCATTTCGCATTCTACGATAAACCAATCATATAATGGTCGATGATTTTCAAATTCTATTGAACATAGTGAATGTGTAATTTTTTCAATAGAATCTTGTATAGGATGCGCAAAATCATACATTGGATAAATACACCATTTATCTTTTTGGCGATGATGATGCATAAATAAAATACGATATATTATTGGATCTCTCATATTAATATTGGGACTAGCCATATCAATTTTAGCTCTTAAAACTTTTTCGCCTTCTTGATACATCCCATTTTTCATATTTTCAAATAATTCTAAGTTTTCTTTAATAGGACGATCTCTCCATGGAGAATTTTTTCCAGCTTCGTTAAAATTTCCTCTTGTTGAAACAATTTCTTCAGGGGTTTGCTCATCTACATAAGCTAAGCCTTTATTTATTAATCTAATAGCCATTTCATATTTAGTATCAAAATAATCAGAACCATAACAAATTCTATTGGGATGATATCCTAACCATTCAATATCATTAATTATTGCATCCACAAATTCTTCCTCTTCTTTTGCAGGATTAGTATCATCAAAACGTAAATTTGTTTCTCCATCAAAAGCTTCTGCAATCTCAAAATCTGTTATTATTGCTCTTGCATGACCAATATGCAAATAAGCATTTGGCTCAGGCGGGAAACGCGTAACTACGTTTTTAACTTTCCCACTTTCTAAATCATTTTGAACAATTGTTTTTATAAAATTTGATGTTTCATCCATCATATATTTCCCCTCATGTTATATATTTACTTTCTATATTTCTTCCATTTGCATATTCCTCATACATTGAAATTGCAAGCTTACCATCTTCTATATATTCAGCTTTTTTAAAATAGATTAAAAATAATAAAATTGTTTTAGTGTGTTTTGTAATCATTGTTCTTTCAGTATCTGAAGTAGTTGATCCAAACGGAGAAACAGTATCTTCGTAAACTGGAATATTAGAAACGTTTATTAACCCTCGACCAATACCATAATATTCATCATCTTTTGTTCCCATTCTAATCGTAATATCACCAATAATTTTATCATAATCTAAAACAGCAACACTTCTGTTTGTCTCAATAGAAAGAATATTACCTAAATCTACAAGATTGTTAATTCTGTATAAGGAATTCCCTTTGACAATTCTTCTCAATAAAGACTCGCAGCTAAGACGGTACCTACTAGGATCTTTTCCCATTTTTTTATAACCATCTCTTGCTTCTTTAATTAAAGGAACTTGTAAAACGTCTTTCAAAGTATATTTATTGAAAACTTTTTTTTCAGTACTTACAATTAGCTCATCAAGAGCATCTTCTTCATTGTAGTTAACATCCATTTTAAAAGCTAAAATACTAAAATCTGGTAAGATATTTTTAATAGTTTTGTCTATTTTTATATTCATTAATAAGTTCCTGTTTTTAAAATTTCTAACTCCTGAGTTTTAGTTTCCATATCGCTTTGATTTTTTTTAATTAAATTACCTAAATTTTCTTCTATTATTTTAAGCCTTGCAATACTATTTTCTAGTTCGATAAAATAAACCACTTTTTCATGTGTTTTAATACTTTTTAGTTTTTCCCGACTTTCTTCAATGCTCTTATATAATCTCTCTTGTTCTTTATCTAACATACTAATATCACTTTTCATTAATTTTTTTTCATTATCACTAAATTTACCAAAACTTAAATTTTCATTTATATTTTTTTGTTTAATTTGGTTTTGTCGATACAAAAAATCAGTCTTTTTTAAATGATTAAATAATTTCGCATAATCAAAAATAATCTGCTCATTAAGCAAAAGCTTATTACGAACCATAAAACGTTCAGCTTTTTTATCATATAAAACCTGCAGTTTTTCTTGATAAAAAGTATAATCCTTTTGTAATTGTAGTAAATTTAATTCGATTTCTTTTAATACATAATCCTTTGTCTCTTGATAGTCATCATTAGATTGATTATTCATTTCTTCCAATGCTTGTTTTAATCTAAAAATTTCTGCTTTTAAATCACGTATTTTTTTAGCAATTAATCTTTGAGACTGTTTTAAAGCTATCAGCTTTTTAGTAAGTTCTTCTTTTTCTTGTTCTTGTTCTATATATAATTTTTCATCTTCTTTAGTAATCACTTCTTCACGAGTTTTACCAAGATAATATTCTATAAATTTTTGTTCAGATAAATTATATTCTTTCATTCTTTTATTATAATCTTCAACAAAAGTTTGATATTTGTTTTTTAATCTTGCTTTTTCGTCTGTAAAAAGTTCATTTAGTCTAACTTCATGCAAATCAAGAGTGTAATTTAATTTACGCAATTCTTTTTCATGTTCTAATTTATCAGAATAAGATCTATTTTGTTTTTCTTGATATCCTTCTTTTGTTTCTATAATTTGTTGTTTTACAGATTCAATATCGGATTTCTTTATTTTAATTTTTTCATTAAGATTTGCAATCTCTTTTTCACTAACCAAAGCTTCTTCATTTGCTCTAGCAATTAATTCTGATTTTCTCTCTCTTATCTCCGAAATGTTTCTTTTAAAATCGGGATTGTGAATATCTTTTTCAGATAAACTATTTATTTTATCATTAAGATTTTGTAAAGTCATATTTAAAATAGCAATTTCTTTTAAGATATCGTCTATTTCATCTAAATATTGTTTATTTGTAATTTCTAATGCTCTAAGTTCATTTTCCTTAATGTCAATTAGTTCTTGGTAATCAATATATTCATCTTCAATTAGATCATCTGTTTCATTAGCTATACTTTGCATTACTTCACGATTTTTCACAACTTCTTCTTTAATTTCTTGCATAATGGCAACAGCTTCATTTGAATCACTTTGCGATGCTATTAATTTCAATTTATAAATCTCATCTTTATATTTTTCTATTTCATTTTGTAACTCTAAAACATCTTCTTGATGAGCATCTAAATTATCATGTAATTTTTCACTATATTCAATTTCTTTTTTTAATAATTCATTTTCATGTTTGTCATTAATACTCTTTAAATCTTTTTCAAAAGATTCCGCTTTTGCTTCATTGATATTTTCTACTTCTTCTTTTAAATTAGTTTGTTGTTCTTCTTTTTTTCCAAGTCTATCATTTAAATCATTAATTTCCTGATCAAAATATTTTTTTAATACTAAATATTCCTTAGCTGTAGCATCTTCTTTATTTTTGTATTCTCTTTCTTGTTTTTCTTTTTCAGAAAGTTTGCTATTAAAATTCTTAACTTCTTGATCAAAATAATTTTTTAATCTTGTATATTCTTTTCCAATGTTTGCTTCTGCTTTTTTATAGTCTATTTCTTGTTGTTCAATAGTATTAGAAAGTCTAGTAACTTCTTTGTTAGCTTTAGTTAATTCTTTTTTTGACTCTTTCAAAGACTCTTCAATTTTTTCAAGTTTCTTTAATGTTTTTTTATCTTTACTAATAGCAGCTCTTGCTTCTTTCTTTGCTTCTTTAAGATCATCAGTCATTTTAACTATTTTTTTATCTCTATTAGCTATTAGTCTTTCTTTTGCTCTAATCTCTTTGTCTTTTTCTTTTATTAATGCTTTACATTCAACTAGATCTTCTTTACTAATTGTTTCTTTCTTTTCATTTTTTTGTGTTTCCAAACTAGTTTCTAATTTCTCAATTTGCGCTTTATTCTCAGTAATTTCTTTTTTTAACTCTTTAACTTTATTTTGTTCTTCTAAAAGTTTTTCTTCGGTTTTTTTAATTAATTGGTCACTTTTTTCAGCAATGTTACGATAATTTTTACTCTCTAAAGAAAGATCTTTTAAATTAGATTCTAAATCAGTTTTTAAATTTTGTAATTCTCTAATTTTTAAATTTTCTTCATCAAGTCTTACTTTAATATCATTTAAAGTATTATCTAAGTTCTTTCGATCTTTGTTTATTTCTTGCAATTCTTTTTGCAATTCAGCATTCGAACTTAGCAATTTTAATCGTTCTTCTTCAAAATTCATTATTTTCTCTTGTTCTTTTTGAATATCTACAGCTAATTGATCAGTTTCAGCAGCCGCTACTACTAATTCAACTTTAGCAGCAGAAAAGTCTGGACTACTGTCTTTGTCCATTTTTTCATGCACTTCTCTTAAAGCTTTATTTCTAGCCATAACTTTATCATAATCACTAGCTACATTTTTATTCTCAAGTTTACTTTTAGCTTGTTTTTCTCCAACAGTCTTCCCACTTGCTTTAGCGAGTTTTTCTTTTAAGTTATCTTCATTAGAAACAGGCTTTTTTGGAATTTTCGAAGATCTTGGTGTCGCCGCTTTCTTTTCTGGTGCTTTTTCTTTCTTTTCAGTCTCTTCGATAACTAAAACTTTTTCTTTCTTATTTGTTTCCATTTTTTACCCTCCTATTATCCGATAATCATTTGGAATATTAGAGCTCCTATTACAAAAGCAAAGCTAAATAAACTAAGAGCTAACAATAAATACCGACAAGTAACAAAGAACCATTTGTTTTTTTTCATTTTACCTGTTCTTTGTACTATTTCATTACTCACTTGATTATAAAAATCAAGATTCAAAACTCCAGGAGCAGCTTCTGTAATTTTTACACCTGGAAAAATTAATCTGCCATTTTTAATATTTTTTAAATAGTATCCATAAGTTGTTTTGCTTTTTTTCTTTTGTTCTCTTTTTAAACTAGCTTTTGTCTTCTTTACCATTTTTAAACTTTCTTTATAATGATTTTTATAACTTTTAATAATCTCATTATAAGTAGCTAAATAGAAAAAAGTGATTACGAACAAATAAACACCAATAAGTCCTATATAAAATACCCAGGAGGTATTAAATATCTTTCCAATTTTATCATTTAAATAAAATCCAAAATTAGTATCTTTAAATGAGGACCACAATCTAGACTCATAATTAATAATAATTAATAAAACTAAAAAACTCGCAAATAATAAAATTCTTTTTAATAAATTAAAACTTCTAATTTTAGCAACTTCAACAGCCTTTAAAGCATTAGAATTCTTATTAACATTTTCTTTTCTTTGCTTATTATAATCTTTATTCCAAAATTTAAAGCTTTTTTTAATAATTCTAATTTTTTCAGCTTTATTAAAATCTGTACTATGAATAAATTCCCCAAAAGAATTTTCTCTTTTTTTATAAATTACTATATATTCTTCTATTGATTTTACTTTATCTTTATCCATTTCATGATTATACAAAAAAGGGTTTGATTTTAGAAAAAGCAATCTTTGATATTTATCCCCTAATATTTTATCAACTTCAGTTTTAGTTTGAGCATTATTTTCTTCAATTGTAGTTACACTACCGTTTATTTCATTATATACTTTAATCTTTCTCTCAGCCATAATAACTACACAATTAATCCTTTCGCATACTCTACAGTATCTATACTGATTAATTCTTTTTCCATCATTTTAACAATAAAATCATTATCCATAAATAAAATTGTTAAAATATTATTTATATCTCTAGAATACAAAAGCTTTTTTTCCACCAAAAAATTTAAATTTATAATAAATGAGTTGATGTCTTCAATATCAACTTTATTTTCTACACTATATTCTGGTAGCAAATAAACAAATAACATGTCTTTATAAGCTAAATGCATTTGACTTTCTCTATTAAGAATTCCATCAATAAAATAGCCTCTAACAAAGGCTTTATTCAGCCACTCTTTGTTAATTTGCATTGTTTTATAATTTTTGGAAATAACAAACCGACTTGCAAAGTTCATATGTTCATCTATTTCTAAAATTTTTACTTGATTTTCTTTTGTTGCTTCAAACAATATAATTATATCCTGAATTATTTTATTTTCACTATTCTCATAATAACTATTGAATTCATTAATATAGCTAAACATTAATGAATTATCTGCAAATACTTTGTTTATTTTTTCTCTATATTCAAAAATATTCAAATCAGCCAAATCAAGCAAACTATGCAAACCTACTTTGTTATCCAAATAAAACTCATAATAATTAATCATTTTCAGAAATCGATTCAAAGATGCTTTAGTAACGAAAACATCAGTTAATCCATCTTTATTTTCTATTATTTGATTAATCATTTGGTCATCTAGTGTGTAATATTCACTATTAATAATCTTTATAAATCCAATATTATCAATCATATAATTTCTTTTTGCATAGATTTCATCAAAAAAACCAGTTTTTTTCTCAATTTTCCAAACAAGATCAACTATATATTTATCATTTTTTAATTCTATTAGTTTGTCTACTGTTTTTTCATTTCTAAGTAAATCTTTAGAATCATCGTGTAAATTATCATACTGATTATTAATTAGTTGTTCTATTTCATTAATAGAATCTGTTAAGATACTATAATAATTAAAACTTTTACTAATTCCTTCAGAGGAAAGATAATCATATAATTCATTTGCTTCACTAAACTCTTGACTATATTTATTTTGATAAAGATGGCTAGTAGCAATTTCATTAATTGAAAGACTACTATTTTCCAAAAAAGAAGTTACCGGTTTATTTGTATTGTTAATAAAAGGACCTGACAAATATAAAACTATAAAAATAATTATATATGAAGAAAGAAGAGAAATAAACGGAGCAATAACTCTCCCAAACTTTTTCTTCTTTATTAAGTAATAATCAATATTTTTACTTTGCAGTAACTTAAAAGTAAGATGAACTATCATGGCAAAGAAAAAATACATTATAATTCCAATAAACAAATTAATAATTAAATATAAATGAACTTCCCAATTTGGGAAAATAAATAGTTTTGCAAAAGCAACAAAATTATCATTGCTAATAAATATTTTACTAATTAATGGGAACAAAAAATATAATATAATTAAAGGAATTAGCAAAGTAGAAGTTTTTTGTATTTGTTTATATCCGCCTCGATAAATCCCCAAAATTATTCCAAATATTGCAATAATAATTATAATTATATCAAAATTAAAAGCTGTAAATAGTTTCAAAATGCTTACCTCTGTTCTAATTAATTAAGATTGCATATACATATTCCCATTAATTTAATTCTCTTATCTATTATACCAAAAATACATGTTTTTTTCAATAACTTTGTATTATTCTAAAAACAGTAAATAATTAAGATATAAAAAAAACCTTTTAAAAAAGGTTTTTAATTTTCTAAAATTGGTAAAATTGAGTCAGCATATTTCTTGAACACTTTATGATTTTTATAAAATTCAACTGATACTTCTGGCACATAAATCTTAGCTTTGCTATTAAGTTTTAAGAACTTTTCAGACATTCCAAGTAATTCTGGACTCTTAACATTTAAAACTAGAGATTCCAATTTATTTAATCTATCCATAGATTTATCTTTAAAAGCTATTTTCTTTGTTAGATCTTCTTTTACTACTTCCATTGTAATTGTTGAAACTTTATTTGATTGTCTAGATCTAGCTGTTATTGTGTATATTCCTGAATTTACTGTTGTAATTCTTCCTAAATCTTGGTCTATCTTTGCAATTGCTGGATGACTCGATTCCCAACTTACTGGTTCACTAGCTGTCAATCTGAAAAAATCCCCAGCATAAGAACTTCTTCCACCAGTTATAATAATCGGCTCAGAATCAGCACTATTACTACTATACTTAATATATTCATCTTCAACTCTATTAATGGTAAATATAGAAACTTTATTCGCTCCAGCAAACGCTGAATCAGAAACCTCTTCTATTGAATTAGGTAAAACAACAGATTCTAGTTTTCTTGCTTGATAAAAAGCAAACTTACCAATCTTCTTTAAGCTACTTGGAAATTCAATTGTTTTTAGTTTGCTTCTTGGAATAGTAATTAATCCTAAAAGCTTATAATATTCATAGAAAGCAAAATCAGCAATTTCTTTAACAGGAAACCCCTCAATTGTTTCCGGAATGACAACATCTTTTTGCTGTTTAACTAAATTAACAATTAAAATAAAATTACGAGACTCAGTTGTTTCTGTTCCCGTTTCTTCATCAGTTACTATTACTTGGTTTTCTATTATTTTATAATTAAAAACTCCATCGTTTTTTATACCAGTTTCTTCTGCATTATAAGTTCTTGAACCACAACCTACTAAAAATATAGCTGTTACAAAAAACAAAGCTAGAAGCCAAACTTTTTTAAATAATTTCATATTGCCTCCTTGTGAGTATATATCTTATCTAATAAATATTATAACAAAAAAATGTTTTAAAATCAACACAATAATTTTAATTACCATTCTCATGTAGATATTTAAAATAACCGCTAACTGCAATCATAGCCGCGTTATCTGTACAATACTTCATGCTTGGAAAAGTTAACTTAACACCATTAAGAGATTTCACCGCTTCATGAAGTGCTTTTCTAAGCCCTCTATTAGCTGCCACTCCTCCAGCAACTACAATATGCTTAACATTATATTCTAATGCAGCATTAATAGTCTTATCTACTAATACTCTAACAACGCTATTTTGAAAAGAAGCAGCAAGGTTTGCTTTATTAATTTCTTCTTTTTTCATATTAGCTTTATTTACAACATTTAATACAGCACTTTTTAATCCGCTAAAACTAAATTCATATCCATTTTTATCAAGATAAACAAGCGGCAACTCATATGTAGGTTGCCCAGTTAAAGCTAAATCATCCAATGGCTTTCCAGCAGGATAAGGAAGCCCAAAAACTCGTCCCACTTTATCATATGCTTCACCAACAGCATCATCTAAAGTTTGGCCTAAGAGTTCATACTGATAATGATCTTTCATAACAATTAACTCGGTGTGGCCACCACTCACAACCAAAGCTAATAAAGGAAAATAAAAATCACTTTCAATATAATTAGCATAAATATGTCCAGTTATGTGATTTACCTCTATATATTTAAGATCATTTGCAAGAGCAAATGCTTTTGCAGCATTAATGCCCACAAATAACGAACCAATTAATCCTGGATGAGAAGTAACAGCAACAAGATCAATATCTTTCGCTTCTAATTTAGCTTCTTTTAATGCTTGCTCAAAAACATAAGTAATTTTAAGAACATGATGTCTGCTTGCTATTTCTGGAACAACACCACCATAATTACTATGAATAGCAATTTGTGAATAAACAACATTTGATAAAACTTCTTTTCCATCTCGAACTATACTTACAGCTGTTTCATCGCAACTTGTTTCAACCCCTAAAACTATCATTTGTTCACCTCAAAATACTTTATATACACAATCGCATCTTCCGCATCATCGTAGTAATTTGGTCGAACACGCGAAATTTCAAATCCATTTCTTTCATATAAACTAATTGCTTTTAGATTGCTTTTTCTAACTTCAAGACTAATACTTATACACTTACTCATTTCACAAAGTTCAAGAATAAAATCTAAAAGCAGTTTACCAAAACCTAAATTTTGATATTTTTTTCTAACATAAAAACTAACAATATCACCCATATAATCACTTATGTAAATACCACAAAATCCTTCAACAATCCCATTTATCTCTAAAACAAAATAATAAGCAAAAGGATTCAATTTTAAATCTTGATATAAGAAATCAAAACCTAAACTCTTATCAAAAACTTCTTCTTCCCCTTTAATAACAGCAGTAATATCATTTTCATTCATTTGCCTTATTTCATAATTCATTATAAAACTTTCCTCAAATAATTAGGACCAAGCAAATGAACATCTTCACATTTTTCAACCGCTAAACTAATAATCTTTATTCCGTCATAAAGATAGTTTCCTTCATCAATAATAATACAATCTATATTTTTAATTTTCTCATCAAAATCATTTTCAAGAGAAAATTCATCATCAATCAAATTATTTGCCTTACCATCTTTTATTTCTACAACTTTACCATAAATATAATTCTTTTTCGCAATACTTTTAATTGCATACTTTCCATTAACTTTATAATACCCACTAGCAATAATATCTAAACTAGAAAGAGGATATAAATCAATATTTTTTGTCCAGGCAAACATTTTAGCAACAGTCATACTAATTCTTAAACCAGTATAACTTCCTGGACCTTTACCAACAATAATTTTGTCAATTTCCCCAACAGTTATATTATTAGAGTTTAGCGCTTGTATAATAATAGGAATTAATTGTTCAGAGTGATTATTCTTACCTTCTAAAACATTTTTATATACTTCAAAATTATCAACTACAAGTGATACATAAAGAAATTTTGTTGAAGTATCAATAATTAGTGTTTTCATTAAATCACTCTTTCTATTAATTTATCGTAAGTAGTAGAATTACTTTCAAAAATAAATTTTCTTTTTTCGTCACCAAGGTCTTTTATAACAATTTTTAAATATTCATTTGGTAGTAATTCAGAAATATTATCTGCCCATTCAACAACTGAAACGCCACCAGCTTCAAAATATTCCACTAGATAATCATCACCACTTTCATTATTTAAACGGTAAACATCCAAATGATATAAAGGCAATCTTCCATTATAGATTTTCATAATAACAAAAGTCGGACTATTAACAACAGCAAAAATATCTAATCCTAAAGCAATCCCCTTAGTAAAAGTAGTTTTCCCAGCTCCCAAATCACCTTCAAGGCAAATTACCATATTTTTTTCTAATCTTTTCCCTAACTTTTCACCAAGACTAATTGTTTCTTTTATTGAATTTAAAATTATTTCTTTTTTCATATTAGATATATCTCCTTTGATATTATATCATATTCAACATTATAATTCATTAAAAACATAGCTCAGTTTTAATTAAAATTAGGTATTATTTACTTATAGAAATAAAAAAATAACTTTTAAAAGTTATTTTTTTTATCATACTCTTGAATCATATAAGGCATTGCTTCTTTCAAAGTTTTAAAACCAATTTCATATTCTGGAATTGAAATTTTAATACCTCTAGTCTTATTAACTGATTTAAAACTTAGTTTCAATTGTTTATTTTCTTCATCCACATCTAAAACTTGAACTCTTACTTTTTGTCCAATACTTAAAAAATCATGAATATTACGGACAAACTTATCTGAAATTTCTGAAATATGGATTAAACCATCGTAATCATTTGTTTTTACAAAAGCACCATAATCAACTATATTAGAAATTACCCCAGTAAAAATATCTCCTTTTTTAAGCATTTTCTCTTAACTCCTTAACCTCTTCTGGTTTGATTGTTGGAATTAAAGCAAAAACTAGTGAAAGCAAAGATATATACATGGAAATTTCAATTACAGTCGCGTTCCAAGTTAGTAAAGAAACTAGCGTTCCGATAACAGCTATTAAAGAACAAACTACAATTTTAAGTATAATTTTATTTTGATCATAGATGCCACCCATCATTTCCCAAAAGACAGAACCAAATGGAAGTAATATAGCAAAAACTGCAAAAGAAACTAAATGTCTATATTTTGTAATATTGATTAACTCTTCTTCTGTAGCTTCAGATGGAGCTGTTAAGAAAAAGAATGTCCCAAAAACAGCAACAACAGATATTCCAACTATAATTTTAAAGACGACATTGCCGAAAGATTTTCTCTCTTTATTTACATTATTTATAATTTTACTTTTCATTTTAAATCTCCTTCTTTTATTATATCATAGTTTTAGATAACATATAAAAAAAAGTATTAACGAATTCCTATATTTTAAAGCTATTCAAAAACTTGTTCAACACCAATAATTCCGGGAACTTCTTCCAATATTATTGTTTCAATGGCATCTGTTAATGTGACATCAACACTCGCACAACCAACACAAGCGCCATGCATTTTTACATAAACAATACCGTTATCAATTCTTACAAATTCAACATCCCCACCATCATTTTGAATATATGGTCTTACTTTATCTAATATAAATCTAACTTTCTTTTCTTTTTCTTCTATATTCATATTTAATCACTCCTTGCTTCAATTATACTATTTTTAAAATAAAAGTAAGACTAATATGCTATTTTATTTTATTAAGAGAACAACAGAATCACAAGTAACTCCTTCGCCTCTTCCAATAAATCCTAAGCCTTCTAAATGTGTCGCCTTAATATTTATTCTACTTTCTGAAACATTTAATAACTTACATAGATTTGCTTTCATAAAAGGTAAAAACTCATTAATTTTTGGTTTTTCTATATAAATTGTAATATCAATATTATTAATATTATAACCCTGAGTTTTCATCAAATCATTAACTTTTTTAATAAAATATTCAGATCTTATGTCTTTAAAATAAGGATTATCATCTTTAAAAAGAGTTCCTAAATCTCCTAATCCTAAAGCTCCAATTATGGAGCCAGCTACTGCATGTAAAACAACATCTCCATCAGAGTGACCATCAAGCCCTTTTTCATAAGGTATTTCAAGGCCACTTAAATATAAAAGCTTCCCTTCGACAAAAGGATGAGTATCCGAGTCATGTCCTATTTTTATATCCACTACTTATCACCTACTAAATATCTTGCATATTGATAATCTTCAATAGTAGTTATTTTAATATTCTTATTTCTACTTAGAACTGGTGATGGATTTATTTTTAAAAACTTTTCAAGTAAAATCATATCATCGGTCCCATTAAATTTCTTTTTCTTTGCCTTTTGGTAAGCTTTTATAAAATCTTTTTTATAACCTCCTTGAGGAGTTTCAGAAAAGAAAATATGTTCTCTATCAATTGTTACAACTTTTCCATCAACCATTTTTACTGTACTTGTTGATTTGCTAGCAAGAAAAGCAGCTCGATGCTTTTTGACTTCTTCATATACTCTATTAATATCACTAGTTAGGGTTAATGGTCTAGCCGCATCATGAAATAAAACTATATCGCTCGAAACAAATTGCAAACCATTATATGCACTATCTTGTCTATTTTCTCCACCAATAACAACTTTAACTTTTTCAAGCAAATTTAAATTACTAAGGACAGAAAGAACATTATCTTCAATTTCTTTGCTAATAACTAAAATTATATTACCACAATCTTTTATTTTTAAAAATTTATCAATAGATATTAAAAACAGCGGTCTTGCCTTTAATGAAACTAGCATTTTATTTACTTTTGCTGAAAATCTTGTTGACCCGCCTGAAGCTAAAATAACAGCATCAAACATATTATCACCTACATTCTTATAATTTCTTTCTCTGTAATCACAATATCAAATTTCATATCATGATCCTCTTGATATTCTTCTTTTACAAAACCATAACTATAAATAACCCCTACTTTTAACCCCTTAAAATCCTTAAGAGCTTTATCATAATATCCGGCTCCATGACCTAACCGATAGCCTTTATGATTAATAGCTAAAGACGGAATAACAATAACTCCTAAATTACTAATATCAATTTCAATTGAACATAAAGGTTCTAATATATTAAAATTACTTTTTTTCAATTTTGTATCCAAAGTATATTTATAAAACCTTAATTTCTTTTTTGCAACTGGCAAATAAATATTTTTTTCATTAATATATTCATCAATTGTCTCATCAATATTGACTTCATAATTTAAAGCCTTAAATAAAGCAATTCGATCATAATTAAATAACAAATTTTTCAATTGCTCATTAATCGCCTTATCATAGAGAAACTTGGTAGAACTATCAAGTTCTACCATTTTCATCTTTTTTCTTAATTCAGATTTTATCATAGAAATTCGTCTAAATCATCATCATTCAAATCTATTATCATATCTTCAAACCTATAATCTCCATCTTCTTTTACAGGTTGATATATACTATATGCCTCTCCTTTATAAGGGTCACTAGTTACGTATAGTTCATTAAGTCCAATGTTAATTAATTTATCTGCTGACTTTTCATCTATATATTGAGAGTTAACAAAAGACACAGTGTTTTCAATTAATATTTTTTCCTCATCGAACATTATCTCCATAGAAGTTAATAATGAACAATTATTTTCTAAATCTGTTTTAATTCTCATTCCATCTTCTTTATTAAGTAAAAATGCAAATTGACTTTTATCAAGTTTATATACTTTATTTTGTAAGTATTCATCTTTTAATAACATGAAATAGTCTTTAGTTAATAACTCACCTAATTCTTTATCAGAAACTAATATTTTAGCAATTGTTCTTAACTCAATTACTACTAAAATAAATTCAATATTATCTAAATAATTTAAATTAATATCACTAATTAGATTTGCCTTTGTTAGATAATTAACTTCAGTATGCGTTCTACTAGAAAGTCTGACAATATCATAACTAGTATCTTTATCTTTATAAACTAATTCTTCGAATTTTAAGATTCCTTTTTCAGTTTTAACTCGATATTCATATTTATTAATGAATTCACTATTAAACTCTTTTTTCAAATAAATCGCTAAATCACTAGAAACAATTTTTTCTTGGTATTTTGAATCAATTAAATAATTATCTTTTTCTTGCAATAAATCTCTCATTGATTTTGATAATACATATTTATTTATTTTAAAATCATAATACATAACTATATCTTTAGACATATCCAATGACAAATCAAAGACACCAAGAAAAGATTTATTTAAAATATTATTTTCTTCAAATTTTTCACACTCAGTTAAAATCTTAGAAAGTAAACCTTCTGAACCGACAAATGCATAGCCCACTAATTTTTCTTTATATAATATTTCTTTCTTCTTTAATTTTACATTCTCTTCTTTACCATCTACAACTAAAGTAAAACTAGGTTTTTCTTCTTTTTTTAACAATTTATAAATATCTCTTTTATTATGTCTGTTATTTTCATCATTTAAGATATTTCTTATTTTTACATTAAATAATAACATGTTGTCATTATGAGCTACTAAACAAAAATATTTATTTAAATATTTTTCTTTAGCTCCAAAAATTAATTTTTTTCTTCTAACATGAATGGATACTGCGAAAAACGAAATAATTAAATTAAACATTAAACAAAGCATTCCAAACAAGAAAGACCAAAAAGAAAGATCTTTATCTAAAAATTGTATTGTCTGAAAATCTTTTATTACAAACACAAGATTATAACCAACAATACCTATTACTGTAAAAAACAAACTTAAAATAGTTAATTTTTTAGAAAAAGTGGCAATAACTATAAATGTTACAATAGATATTATTGAAAACAATATAGACAATAAAAGATAATAAGTATTTACTGGCATAATTTCTCCTATCTGATAATCATTCTAGCAGTACTAATATTAGTAGCAAGTGGTTTTTCATAAACATCACATAATCTTAAAAGCGCTGAAACATCTGGTTCATGTGGTTGGGCAGTCAATGGATCTCTTAAGAAAATAACAACATCAATGGCATTATTAGCAACTTGAGCTCCTATTTCTTGATCTCCTCCAAGTGGTCCCGATTTATAGCAATGTACTTTTAAGTTGGTTTTTTCCATAATTAAATGCCCAGTTTGTCCTGTAGCAACCAAAATATGTTCACTTAAAAATTGTTCATTTTCTTTACAAAATTCAATCATTTGGCTTTTCTTTTTGTCATGGGCAATTAAAGCAATCCTCATATATCTATCCTCCTTATTATTAACCTTATTTATTAATTAAATATTTATCAAGTAATTCTTCAAGACGTTCAATATCAATATCTAAAGTTATTACTCCATCAGCGGTAATGCTAATATTACCAGTTTCTTCAGAAACAACTATTGTGATAGCATCAAATCTTTCACTAACGCCAATAGCTGCTCGATGTCTTGTTCCTAAAAATGTTGGTACATTATACTTTTCAGTCGTTGGTAGATATGCACCAGCGCAAACAATTCTATCTTTTCTAATAATCATTGCTCCATCATGACAAGCAGTCCCTGGAGTAAAAATAGTTGTTATTATTTCATGAGTAATTTTTGAATCTATTTGAATAGCATTAGCAATGATGTTATGCAATCCATCTTCACGCTCAATTGTGATTAACGCACCAACAGACTTATCAGAAAGTTCCTTAACAGCTGAACTCAATATTTTAATAATATCATCTTTTTCTTGTTTAGACGAAAAAATATTATCTCCTTTAAAAATCAACATTCTGCCTTCAATAAAATGTCTTAAATCTTGATTATAAATGATAATCAACATCACAATACCTAAGACAAATACTAATTGGACTAAGCTTGTAAGCAAAACCAGTTCAAACACATAACTCACAAGATAGATAAAACCTAAAGTAAATATTGTTGTTAAGTATAAAGATATCTTAATTTTCCCTTTTATTAGTTTTGCTAAAATAGCTAAAACTGCAATAAACAATAATATATCTACTATTAAAGTAACGAGCCCTAGAGTTGTACTTGTTCTAACTTCAAAAATATCGATTATTTCTTGAAATCTATCTTTCATAATCTTCACCTTTCATTATTCTATCAATTTGATCTAACCTTTTTTTTGTAATTTCCATTTTTGTTAAAAAATAATTTAAAATATTTACATCTCTTTCATCAACTGCATAATCAATAGAATCAAAATTTTTCTCATCAACTAAAAGAATATCTGCATTATTATTTACTAAGTATTTAACAATATCTAAATTCCCATTAATTACTGCGAGATGTAATGGTGTTTGATCTTGTTCAGCGCCTAAATTAACATCTGCTCCAGCTGCAACTAACGCTTTCACAATTTGAATCTTATTCTCACTAACAGCTTGATGTAATGGTGTATTACCCAGTTCATCAGCTAAATCAATTATAACTCCTGATTTATTCAATAACCTGATTAATTTAATCTCATTTAACCTAACAGCTATATGTAACAAAGTCTTACCATTAGGATGTTTTGTATTAATATCAAAACCTTCTTTTTTAAATCTCATAAGGCTATTTTTTATATACAGATATCGATGAGGATTCTCTTTTACAGTTTTAGAAAAATCAAAAAATGCTTTTTTACTTATTGTTTTCCCCATCTGTTATCTCCTTTATAATCTTATTTGCAATTTCATCAAGATTATTCTCCTCAGAATTTATCCAAGCTATAATAACATTAAAATCCCTTTTAATAAATAAATTATAGTAATCTCTATATTCGTTAAGCATTTCATAATTATTTCTCATGTAATCAGAAAACAGCAAAACACCATACAACTTATCATTTTTTTCCAAAGTAAGACTTAATTCATCATGACCAGGGAAGGCATTATAACCTTTACTAATTAATAGTTTGCCAAGAGCAACTACACTCTTATTTACTATTCTATCATTAAATAACCATTTTTCAGGACTATTTACAATTTTATTTAATATATTTACAAATCCGGAATCAATTTGTTCCAAATATCCTTTATTATCATAAATTATTAATTTCTCTTTACATAATAATAAATAATCAATCATATTGTTAACTAGAGGTTCAGAATCTACATCATAATAATCTTCTAAATAAATAATATTATAATCAGAGTGATATAAATAACCAATACTTAAATCCACAACATTTAATTTGTTTGCAAATATGTCAATTATTTTATTTTTACTAAAATCTTTTTCGATAAATAAATTTGTGAGATCTTCATAAATTTCTTTTTGGCCATTAAAACCTTTAGAAAATATATTAATTAATACATGATCATTATTAATGTATAAATTTGTCACAAAATCTAAAATAGAATTAGTTATAACCTTAATACCTTTATTACTACTAAAAGTATTCTTGATCAGCCCTAAACTTCCGTCCATATAATTAAGAAGATTTTTCGGAGTAGGTATAAACCTATAATTCATATTAATAATAGAATTACTTCTCATACGAGAAATAAGATTATTTGAAGCAACACTTTGCAACTGCAACTCTCCACAAATAATAACTTGTTTACCTTTTATCGCTTCATTATACTCATTAGCATCAAGTAAGTGTGCATCATCAATAATTACTAAATCAAATTCATTAATATCTAGATAATGATTTACAATTGAAGTTGGCGCTAAAACTAAATTTTTAATATTCTTAGTTCTATGTAAATAAGCTTTATAATCTAATTCATTAATATTGTGAATACTAAATTTATTGCCCGTATTTTTCCTTATTTCATTAACAATATTCAAAGTATTATCTTTAATAATTTCTTTTTCTAAAACAACAACTTCTTTAAGCTTTTCTTCTATTTCTAAATAATTATTAATATTTTCATATTTTTCTAAAAATAAATTTTGCAAATTAGAAAAATATGTATACTTGAAATCATTAACTAATGTATCCTCTTCTTTTAAGAAAAGAATATAGTCTGCTAACTTATTTAAATTATTATCATATATCACTTGTAAACCATCAACTATATTTAAATACGCAATTAATTCTTCTTCTGATTTTAACAAATCACTCATATAATCTATTGTTTCACTATAATCAGCATATAAAAACTTTGTAACTCCAAATTTAAATACTTTACTATAATGTTGAAAAAGAGTATTAATCTCATCACTTACTTCTAAACAACGGTTAAGATGATTTGATAATTTAAAGTTTTTATCAATTTTTAAAGTTTCGATAACATTCTTATCATCAATAAAACATTTTATATAGTTACCAAAGTTTTGTATAACTCTACTAATTGCATTAATGTTAGTTAAACCCTCGTTGTACATTTCCCCATATATTTCTCTATAATCATCGTTCAATTTTAAAGAATCAGTAATGGAAATAATAGCATTTTTAGAATCTCGAATATCCAAATACGTTTTAAAAGAAATATAATCTAAAGTATCATCCTTAACGACAGTAGCTACCCTATCATTTGAAGAAAATACCTTTTGCAAGTAGTTGTTAATATTAATAATTTCATAATAAAACTCGGTAAATTCTTCACTGAGATTAAATCCATAATTTTTATAAATTGCATGAATATTAAAATATTCTTTATACGAAACTAAAAATATTGAAAAAGAATTTCTTGTCCTATTAAATGCTTTTTTTCCTATTCTATTATTATCTTTAAAAAATGATACAACATTTTTAAAATATAACGTATCTTTTAAACTATCTAAATAATCACTAATTAAAGAAATATTTGTATAATCGTCTTCAAATTCATCGATATCTAAATTAGTAAAATCAAAATATTTCTTTTTTAACTTATT
>DUUA01000047.1 GCA_012841765.1 Acholeplasmataceae bacterium | reverse complement strand
TGTGGATGCAGACCGGCGCCGGATACCCGATTGAGGGAAGGTGTTCCCGTGCGAGCATGTGAATCTTCCAACTTCTATAGTTCCTATTTGACTAACTAAAAATGATTTTAAAACTGAATTACAAAAAAAAGATTCTAAATTTAAAGGTTTTATTATTTTAAAATAATAACCTTTTTGTTCATGGTAATAATTTTCAACTAAAGATAATGCAGCTAATTTATCAAAAGCATTTTCAAGAAAATTAATTTTTGAAAGATTCAAAGAATCTAATATTTGTCTAATATTATATGTTTCTTTATTTTCTAATGTTAAAAGATATAAATATAATGAGAAACTATCCATTCCCATTAATGGTAAATATAATCTTGTTAGAGAAAAAAATTCCTCTCCTGATAAATCAAAAGACTTATAAATTTTATAATTACTGTTAATATCCACAATTACATCCCTCTATATAAACTAACGCCTTTAAAAGGTAAATTACTATCAAAATATTTGTAAAAACGTTCAATAATCTTTTTCCCTCTACCAGCAGCAATTGTATAATAAGTTGTTACTTTAATATCAATTGCAGTTTCAGTCATTTTCGGCGATATAATAGTAAGAGTTGCTGAATAAGTAGAAGTATTAAAAATAATCTCGCTAAACTGAGGAATGTCATCAGTAATGGTTCCCTTTTCATTTTTAATCAAAGCATAAGCTACTTCTTTTACTTGTTCATTTCTACCTCGATAATATCTCGTTCTTAAACTGTCCATTTCATGATCTTCTTTTGTTTCAAAATTATTACTAAAATAATCTTTCAATTTCATCATAAATTCTCCTTTTTCAATAAATTACAAACTTGTATTTTCATATCTTCAATAGTTGTACTATTATCAATTATATAATCAGCTAATTTAACTTTTTCGTTTATACTCATTTGTTTGTTAATTAAATTAATAGCTTCATCTTTAGATATATTATTTCTTTTTCTTAATCTTTTTACTTGTTCTTTTTCATCTGCATATATTACTAATGTTTTATCAACAATTTCGGTAAAATTAGTTTCAAAAAGTAAAGGTATTTCTATAAAAACTACTCCCCCGTTTTTTTTAGATAATTTTTTAGTTAATTTAAATATTTCTGGATGAGTTATCTCATTTAAAATCCTTAATTTTTCTGAATCATTAAAAACAATTTTTCCTAATAGCTTGCGGTTTATTATACCACCTTCAACAACATCCTTGCTAATTAAAATGCCAATTTTTTTTATCACATCAGGAAAAGTTAGAACTTGATGAGCTAGCTCATCAGTATTGATTACTTTATAACCTAGTTCTTGTAAATATTTGGATAAAGTTGATTTACCTGTTGCTATAGAACCAGTTATCCCTATAATCATTTTACTCATCCCTTTCCTTTTGGCATACTGGGCAAAAATACGTCCCTCTACCGCCAATCTTTATTTTTTTAATATAATTATGACATTTTGGACATCTTTTTTTTGTGTGAACTAATAACTCATTTTGAAACTTTCCACTTATTCCCTCACTACTAAAACTATGAATAGTTGTTCCTCCTAGTTTAATTGCTTTTATTAAAGTATCAATTGAAGAATCAATAATTAATTGTAATTGTTCATTATTTATATCCTTTGATTTAGTCAAGGGATTAATATTTGATAAAAACAAGACTTCATCAACGTATATATTTCCAAGTCCTGCAATAATACTTTGATCTAACAACATAGTTTTTATCGCTCTAGAACTATTCTTAAATTTATTCTTTAAATATTTAACATCTAATTTAGGATCAAAAGGTTCATACCCTAATTGACTTAGTGGTTTAATCTTAAAAAGTTCATTTAAAGAAATATTTGAAAATAAATTCATTGTTCCAAACTTTCTAATATCATGATACCTAAGTGTTTCTCCAGAATCTAAATAAAACCTGATATGTTCATGCTTATCTTTAATTTCATTTAATTTTATATAATACTTTCCTTCCATTCTTAAATGAGAAATAAGAAAAGAATTATCTAAAACAAAAACCAAATATTTGCCAAATCTTAATATATCTTTAATTCTTTGATTTATAATTTGCTTCTTAAATTCGGAAACATCTATATTTTTAATAATATTTTCATAGTAGATATCTACATTAACAATTTTCTTATCTTTAAGTAAGGGAAGCAAAGTTAATCTAACTGTTTCAACCTCTGGAAGTTCAGGCATATTATACCTCGTATGTAACTTTGTTTATATTGTATCTATCAACAAATTTAAAATCATCTTTATTTTCTGGATAGCCTAAAGACACTAAAGCAAATGGTTCAAAATGTTCTTCTAATAGAAGAAAATCTTTTACTTTTTCCATTCTGTCAATTCTTCCATAAATTCCTATCCAACAACTCCCAACACCTAAATAAGCTGCTTCTAATAAAACGTTTTGTGTAGCAGCAGCCATATCTTGTGAATACATTGTACTTGCCTTTACATTTCTCTTATCTGTAGCAAGCAAAATGCAAGCAGAAGCGTTAGCTAACATTTTAGAATACATTGTTAATTTGGACAAAGCTATTAATTTATCTTTGTCTTTTATTACAAAAAAATGCCAAGGTTGTTGATTAATAGCACTTGGTGCTTGCATGCCAGCTCTAACAATTTTTTCTAAAACTTCTTGTTCTATTTCCTTATTAATATATTTTCTAATACTTCTTCTTTTATTTATTATATCCATATTCAACCTCTATTTAGCCTCAAACCAATTTCTTCCTATTTTAACATCAGCAATCAAAGGAACCTTTAATGAAACAGCATTTTCCATTTCTCCTTTTACAAGGTTTTTCATTAATTCAATTTCCTCTGGAACTAAATCAAACAACAACTCATCATGAACTTGAGAAATCATAATTGATTTAACTTTCTCATTTTTCATTCTTTTATCAATTTTATTCATCGCAATTTTAATAATATCAGCAGCACTTCCTTGAATAGGCGCATTCATTGCTGTTCTTTCACCAAAGTTTCTTACTTGATTATTACTACTATTAATTTCATCAATATATCTTCTTCTATTAAAGATAGTTGTTGTATAACCATCTTTCTTACAATCTTCAATTTGCTTATCTAAAAATTCTTTAGCTTTATGGAAAGTTGCAAAATACTTATCAATATATTTTGTAGCATCAGCTACAGAAATATTCAAAGATTCGCTCAAGCCCCAAGGGCTCATTCCATAAATTATTCCAAAATTAATAGTTTTTGCGTTTCTTCTCATCTCTTTACTAACTCCACTTAATACAACATCATAAATACTAACTGCTGTTCTTGTATGAATATCAATACCTTCATTATATGATGCAATCATTGCTTGATCATCCGCCATATGCGCTAAAACTCTTAATTCAATTTGAGAATAATCCGCACTTAAAATATATCCATTAACAAATCTAGAAATAAATATTTCTCTAATTACTTGCCCAGTTTTAGTTCTAATAGGCATATTTTGAATATTAGGGTCAACAGAAGATAATCTTCCTGTTAAAGTTAATGCTTGTTTATATATTGGATGGATAAAATGATTTTCATCACTAACTTGATAAATACCATTTACATAAGTAGTAACTAATTTATTGTACATCCGATATTCTAAAATATCTTCAGCAATTTTGAAATTAGGTGCTAATTTTTCTAAAACATCAACACCTGTAGAAAAGCCAGTTTTAGTTTTTCTACCATGTGGCAATTGTAATTTCTCAAAAAGAATTTCACCTGTTTGTTTAAAAGAATTAACATTAAATTCTTCTCCAGCCAACTTATATATGTTTTCTGTTAACCGGTTAGCTTCTTTTTCAAATCCTTTACCGACATCAAGAAGTTTCTTTTCATCAATCAATAAGCCGTTAATTTCCATATCTCCTAATACTTCTGATAAAGATAATTCTTCTAAATATAGCGAGTAGATATTATCTTCTTTTAATTTAATAAACAAAGTCTCTTCTAAATTAAAAATTACCTTAGCTTTATTCACGGCATATTGAGCATATTTCTCTAATTGAGGAATCATTTTTTTCTTTTCAACTTTGTAAACACTATCTTGAAAAGGTAAAAAAGCTCCCATAAAATTCTCACTCACAATTTTAATATCTTCATTTGCATATTGAGGATTAATTAAATAGGCAGAAAGTAATAAATCAAAAATAACTCCTTTTATATTAATTCCTATTTTTTTTAAAACAACATATAAAAACTTATAATCAAAACTCCCCTTTAAATACTTATCGCTTTCAAGAATAGCTTTTAAAGATTTATTATTTTTTACAGTTTCCATTGTAACAAAGAAGTTATCATCAATACTATATATTCCTAATCCCAAAATAGAATCTGAATCATACGACTTTTTAAAATATTCAACACAAACACTAAATTTAGAACTAATATTCGAGAAATCATAATTAAAATCTTTAATAATTTTTACAGTTTCTTCATAATCAACTTTAATATCATCAACTCTTTTAAGTAAACTATTAAATTCCATTCTTTTATAAAACTCTATTAACTTAGCATTATCTAAATAATCAAAATATAATTCGCTTATATCATAAGGTATTTCAACATTATAACTAAGAGTTGCTAAATGTTTACACTTAGCCGCCATTTCTTTGCCATCAATAAACTTTTCTTTAAGTTTACCTTTTAATTCATCTATATTATTATAGATACCTTCAATAGTATGATATTTATTCAATAATTTAATAGCAGTTTTATTGCCAACTCCTCTAATGCCTGGTAAATTATCCGAAGGGTCGCCAACTAATCCTTTATAATCTGGAACTTGTTCTGGTGTTATTTCGTGTTTCTCAAAAAAATTATCGCTATTATTTTCATCTAAATCTTTTACTCCAGATTTAGTCAAATGCACTTTAATTTTTCTATTAACTAATTGCAATAAATCTTTATCTCCTGTCACAATATGAATTTCATCAAATTCATCATAGGCATTTCTTGCAAGAGTAGCTATCAAATCATCAGCCTCATAATTTAATACCTCATATCTTTTGATATCTAAAACATCTAAATATTCTTTAACATAAGGAATTTGCATTCTTAATTCATCTGGTAATTTTGATCTTGTTCCTTTATATTCACTATATTCTTTATGTCTAAAAGTTTCTTTTCCAGCATCAAAAGCAACAAAAAGATATTCTATATCTTTTGATTCAATTAAACTATTCATCATATTTACAAAACCAAAAATAGCGTTTGTATATAATCCTTGCGAATTTTGCATAAAATTGCCTGTATATGCTGTTGCATAATATGCTCTAAACATTAAACTGTTTCCATCTACTAATGTAATTCTTTTCATTTCATCACCCTTTTATATCTTATTTTACCATAAATTTAGAGTTTTTTATACTTTTAAAATCGTTGCTTTATAAATGTAATTTTTAAAAGTGAAAAAACAATATTTAAAAAGGATACAGCATATGAAGTCTTAAATATTTCATAATCTTGTATCCTTCTTTATTACAATTTAATATTTAGTTTAAAAAATATCAATAGTTTTAATTCCTTGCACTTCTCTCGCATTAGTGATTGCATTTGTTAAATCATTACCTACTATTTTAACATTTTTGATATATTCTAGATTATGCATACTTGCATACCTAGTGCCTGCAGCCCTTGAATTGAGATTAACAACCCCATTACCCAAAAGATTAGATCAAACTTGTACAGTTTCAATTTTTATCAATGGAATAGACATAGAGTTTTTAATAAAAAAACCTTCCTCTATATAAATATTACTATCATCATAAGTATATTTCCTAGCCTTAATTCTAACAAACCTGATTAGTAAAGGAATAAAAAATAAGACCCAACTCCATAAAGCACATCCCAACAAACTCAAATAACTTTTTTGAATTTCATTCATGAAACCACCTCACAATTTTTTTGCTTTTCTTTTAACATTATCCATAAAAGAATTATACTTTAATATTAAATTTTTAGCAATCTTTATTTAACTAACTACAATTAGTCTAATTATTTCATCTACTAAGTAAAGGAATCAACATATTTTTCAACATATGATATCTTCTTGCATCTCTATTATTTATATATATAATTTCTATACCATTTTCTTTTGCTATTT
>DUUA01000009.1 GCA_012841765.1 Acholeplasmataceae bacterium | reverse complement strand
TTGTTATTGCAAATGGCGTTCGCGAAGGGATTCGAACCCCTGACCGACGGCTTAGAAGGCCGTTGCTCTATCCTGCTGAGCTACGCGAACATTGATTTATAGCCAAATATTATTATAGCCTAATATATCTAAAAAGTAAAGGGTAAAAGTAAACTTTTTTCAAAATATTCGTAAGACAAGGAAAGATTATTTAATAATCTTTCCTTGTGCGTTTACTTTATCTAATATTTTAAGTAAAGTTTTAGAATCTTCCTTACCTAGTCTATCCATTAAAATAAATAATGGGTTATAATACGAATCAACTATTGAGTCTAATTCTTTCTTAGCATCTGTTGTAAGTTCTAAATTAACTACTCTACGATCATTTGTAGAGACTTTCTTAACTAACAATCCTCTTTCTTCTAAATCATTTACTTTATGAGTTACTGCTGGAAGTGTTAATTCTAATTTATTAGCTATATCAGTTAATTTAATTTTTATATTATCTTCTGCAAATTTAATTGTAAATAAAACTGCTAAATCTGCATCAGTAAGTGTGTTTGAATTTCTTTTATATACACCGCTTTTTCTAAAATTTTGCAGTGCAATATCCAAGCGTTGCGCTTTTTTGTATTTCTCCATAATAAATTCTCCTTTATCTAGTCTATCTTATAATGTCCTTGAGCCATGAAATTTGTTTTAAAATGGTCTCCTTATTATTACCCTGAACTTTACTTAATAAATTTTCATTTATTTTAAGTAAGTTTTCATAGTAAGAAATACTTGATTTTTTAGTTCTAAGTATTGGTCCTAAATATATATCTTTTTCATTTAAATTCATATCACCTCTAACTACTTTAATAAGTACATAGTAAAATTTATCGAAGATTAAAACCTCATCAATAATTTTAAAATTATTGTTTTCTAAGTACTTTCTTAATATATCATATTTTCCATTTGGTTGCAAAATATATGTTTTTTCGCTTAGTGGTGCCTTATTTAGTATTTTTATAATTGTTTCAGCACCCATGCCTGCAATGACAACACCATCATATTGTTCTTTTATTTTATTAAAGCCATCGCTTACAACAAACTTAACATTAGAATTTGTTAAGTTTGCTTTTGCTTGACTTAAAGCATTTTCGCTAATATCTGAAGCAATTGCTTTTTTGATATTTTTTTTCTCTAACGCTCTTTTTATAACTAAACCGTGATCACAACCAATATCTAATAATGTATCAATTCCTTTTGTTTCATCTACTAAGGCATTAATACGATTATTTTTTATCATAGTAAAAATCACGTAATCTTTGTTGTCTTGATGGATGTTTTAGTTTGCGCATAGCTTTCGCTTCAATTTGTCTAATACGCTCTCTAGTAACACCAAATTCACGTCCTACCTCTTCAAGGGTATAAGTTTTACCATCTAATAGTCCATATCTTAATCTTAATACTTTTTCTTCACGATCAGTTAAAGTAGACAAAATTTCATCAAGTGCTCTTATTGTCATGTCCTTTAACATTTCTTCATGTGGATTTAAAGTTGAGGTATCACTTATAAAATCACCTAATGATGAGTCTTCTTCTTCACCAACTGTTGATTCTAATGAAATTGGTTCTTTCGATATTCTTTGAATATTTTGAACTTTTTCTTCAGTCATATCCATTTCTTTAGCAATTTCTGCTGTTGTTGGTTCACGACCTAACTCTTGGGTTAATTGTCTTTGTATCCTTACCATTTTATTGATAGTTTCAACCATATGAACTGGTATTCTAATTGTTCTTGCTTGATCAGCCACTGCTCTTGTAATAGCTTGTCTAATCCACCAAGTAGCATAAGTAGAAAATTTAAAACCTTTTTCATAATCAAACTTATCGACTGCACGCATTAATCCCATATTACCTTCTTGAATTAAGTCTAAAAATAGTAAACCACGATTTGTATATCTTTTTGCAATATTAACAACTAAACGGTAGTTAGCTTCAACCATTGCCATTTTTGCATCTTCACCATCTTCAATTAAGTGCTCTAAAGCTACAAGATCCTCAGCTGATAGTTCTAATTCACCATTATCAAATAATTCTTTTTGTTCTTTTGCATATTTCCCTTGCTCAACTAGTTTTGCAAGTCTAACTTCTTCTTCTTGATTAATTAAAGGAATTTGACCAATTTCTTTTAAATACATTCTTACTGGATCATCAACTCTAACATTTGAAGTTTCTTTTTCTACGTCTAATAGTTCTTCTTCTTCAATTTCTAGTCCAGCAAGTGAGAGTTCATCTGGTTCTTCCTCTAAAAATTCATCGCCTAATTCTAAATCTAATTCATCGTCTTCTGCAGCATTTTCATTCTTTTCTAATTTAGTTAAAACTGCAATACCTTCTATTTCTAAAGCGTCATATAGTTCATCATATAAATCTGTATCAAAATCAGTTAGCTTTCTTAAATCTTCGTCATTTAAAGATTTCTTTTTACCAGCTTTTTTTATTAGTTCTTTTAATATTTTATCAAAATCCATTGAATCTCTCCTTATTTTTAAGTTTTTTATTTATTTCTATAAATTCCTTTTGCTCGGTATCAAAACTTTTATTTTTTTCTTTTAATTCTTTAATTTTATTCCTTAAATATTTAAGTCTTCTTTTCATTGGTGTTTCTTTTAGTAAATTGATATATTCTTTTATTTCATCGTCTGTAAATTCTTTTTGTGTTTCCCAAAATTCATCTTTGTATAAAACTTGTTCTAAATGTTGTCTTTCAGATGTTGCTAACATAGATGTAAAGTTTTGTAAATCGCTTGATACTGTAGAGTCTTTAAAGCGTTGATAATATGAATTAATTCGCATTCGAATTTGACCGTTATTTAAGTTTGAATATTCATCCAGTGCTAATTCATTATAAATTCTATCAAACCAAATTCTTGACCGCATCATTAGAAAAATAAGTCTATTTTCTGCGTTATCATATTTATCGCCTAACTTTTCCCCTTTTGGAACAATTTCAATAACTTTATCACTATATTTGCTTTCTGTTTCAACATAGATACTTTCACTTTTAGTTTTAGGTATTTTAATATCATCAATTTTAATGTTTAAATCTTCAGATAACCTTTTACTATATAAAGATTTTATCGTAGCATCACTATTAGATAACATTTGTTCAATATTTCGTTTAAATAAACTTATATCATTAGCATTATCAAAATTAGTATTATCATAATAGTTATTATACATAAATGCATATGGATCATACTTAGATTCTAATAACAGACGGTCTAGCCCATTAGGCCCGTATTGATTAATATAATCATCTGGATCTAATTTATCAGGTATCTTTAGTATTTCTACAATTACACCAACTTTTTCAAGCGGCTTTACTGCTTTAATTGCTGCCTCAATTCCAGCATTATCACCATCAAATGCAATAATTACTTTATTAGTTACACTTTTAATTAATTTTGCTTGAGCTAAAGTTAGGGCTGTCCCCATCGTTGCAATCGTATTTTCAAAGCCTACTTGGCTAGTATTTATTACATCAAAGAAACCTTCATATAGTATTACATGATGTAATCTTTTAATACTTTGGGTTGCTTCATATAAATTATATAATAGTTCACCCTTTTTAAAAACTACAGTTTCAGGGCTATTAACATACTTATGATTGCTATTTTTATCTAATGTTCTACCGCTAAATCCAACTACACGGCCTTTATTATTAGTAATTGGAAACATTAAGCGATTTGTAAACAAATCATAATAAGAGCCATCATTTGCTTGTTTTACTAATCCTAAAGCAATCATATCAGAGACATTATATTCTTTATCTCTTAACATTAAATATAGACTGTCTTTTTGTTGAGGGGCAAAGCCTAATTTAAAATTTCTAATAGTATCATCATTTAATTTTCTATTTCTTAAATAATTTAATGAAGATTCACCACTTTTACTACTAAATAAATTAAAAGCGAAAAAATTAGCTGCCTCTTCCATAATTTGATAATATTTCTCGTTGGGGTCTTTTTTAATTAATTTTGTACCCACTTCAATTCCAAGTCGTCCTGCTAAGTCATGGACAGCCTCATTAAATGAAATATTTTTAATTTGACGGTAAAAATTAATTGGTCTACCACCACCACGACATGTCATACACATCGCAATATTTTTTTCAGGCGTGACAGAAAATGAAGGATTGTTATCATCGTGAAACGGACATAATCCAAAATAGTTTTTACCTTTTTTTTCTAACGGCAAAAACTCACTAACTAGTGCCACTAAATCAGTTTCATCATCAATTTTTTGTAATAACTCATCAGGTATTTTATAACTATTCAATTTCAATCACCCCTTTAAAGTTTTTTTAAAATTTAACTGCTTTTTCAATATACTCAACTAAATTTTCTAATTTTACAATATCTTGTTCCATTGTGTCACGATTTCTTACGGTCACTGTTCCATTATTTAATGTTTCATCATCAATTGTTACTGCTAAATATGTTCCAATTTGATCTTGTCTTCGGTATCTTTTTCCAATATTTTGTGTTTCATCATAAACAACATCAAAATATTTTGCAAGCGACTTATAAACTTCTTCTGCTTTATCGCTATGAAGTTTTTTATTAAGTGGTAAAACTGCTGCTTTATATGGTGCCAATGCAGGATGAATTTTTAATAATTCACGCGTTTTACCATCTGCTAATTCTTCTATTTGGTAACCATCTGCTAAAAAAGCGAAAAATAAACGTTCAACACCAACTGATGGTTCAATTACATATGGAATATATCTTTCATTAGTCTCTGGATCCAAATAAGTCATATCAACCTTTGAGTGATTTTGATGTTGTGTTAAATCAAAATTAGTTCTTGAAGCAATCCCCCACATTTCATCAAATCCCCATGGGAATTTATACTGAATATCAGTTGTTGCATCTGAATAATGACTTAATGCTTCTTCTTTATGATCGTCTAATCTTAAGTTTGATTCTTTCATACCTAAACTTAATAACCAATTAAAACAAAATTTTTTCCAATTTTTGAATTCATCTTTTTCAGTTCCTGGTTTAATGAAATATTGTAATTCCATTTGTTCAAACTCGCGTGTTCTAAAAATAAAGTTTCCAGGAGTAATTTCGTTCCTAAATGATTTACCGACTTGTGCGATACCAAAAGGAATTTTTTTACGTGATGTTCTTAAAACGTTTTTAAAATTAATGAAAATCCCTTGAGCTGTTTCCGGTCTTAAATATATTTGATTTGAAGTTTCTTCTACCACACCTTGGAATGTTTTAAACATCATATTAAATTCTCTAATTGGTGACCAATTAACGCTCCCACATGAACTACATTTTATTTTATTTTCAACTAAAAAATCGTA
>DUUA01000046.1 GCA_012841765.1 Acholeplasmataceae bacterium | reverse complement strand
TATTTATTTTCTTACAAGCAATACAATTGTTTCAATAGATGATGTTTGAGGAAACATATCAATTGGTTGAACTGTTCTAATAGAATAATTATTTTGCAAATGATTTATATTTTTTACTAATGTCGCTGGATTACAAGAAACATAAACAATTTTTTTAATTTTAGATTTTTTAAGAAAATTAATCATATTTAAATCCATGCCGCGTCTTGGAGGATCTATTACTAAAACATCGGGAATAAATCCTTCTGCTTCAAATTCATGTAATTTAGATAAAACATCACCAACATAAAAACTTGCATTAGTAATATTATTTAACTTTGCAACATCATTGGCATCTTCGATTGCATCTCTATTAATATCAACACCTCTAATTTCTTTGAAAATATTTGCTAAATATAAGCCAATACTTCCAATTCCACAATATGTGTCAACCATTGTTTCATTTTTAGTAAACTTGCCTATTTCTTTGATTTTTTCATATAACACAATAGTTTGTTCCATATTTAATTGAAAAAAAGCTTTTGGTGATATTTGAAAATCAAGATGACCTAATTTGCCTATTATTTTTTCTTTACCTTTATAATTAATAATTTCATTCGTAATAATCTCAATTGATTTAGGGTCACTATTAATTGAAAAATTTACAGACTTAACATTAGGTAGTTCTAAAACATTATCTAAAGTACGAATAACTCTGTCATCTCTATTGTTTAAAACATAAGTAACTTGCACTTCTTTAGTATTCATAAATCCTCTTACAACAAGGTACCTTAAAGACCCTTGACGAAACTTTGGATTATAAATATCAATATTTGCCTTTGTAATGATATCTAAAATACTCTTTATAGTATCGGAAACAATTTCGTTTTCAACTAAACATTCATCAGTGTAAACGAGCATATTAGTATTAGCAGCATACATCCCAACAACAGCTTTCTCACCATCATGTCTAACAGGTAAACTTGATTTATTTCTATAATGGAATTCATTTTCACTTCCAATAATAGGCAAGAAAATTTTATCATTTAATTTTTTTCCATTAAAGTATCTTTCAAAAGCGCCAAGCACTATACTATTTTTTTGAATCAGTTGTTCTTGATAAGACATATGAGAAATAGAACATCCCCCACATTTTCCAAAATAAGGACATTCTGGCTTAACTCTATCTTTTGAAAATTCTTTATATTTATTTACAATACCATAAGCATATTTATTAAATACTTTTGTAATTTTAACTTCTACTATTTCATCCGTCATGGCATTATCAACAAATACTGCTAATCGTTTATAATAACCAATTCCTTCACCGTTAATTCCCATTCGCCTAATTGTTAGTAAAATTAGTTGACCTACCTCTAAAATATTTTCCATAATTATCATTCCTTAATTATATATATTATACCAAAATAATAGTAATATTGCAATTAAAAAAAGACACACATTACGTGTGCCTTAATTTCACTTATAAATTTTATTAATTTTATTATCTAATGATTCAATCATTGTTTCTAGCGTTATCGCAAACGGAATATGAGGGTTATTAAGCCATCTTGAATATTTTTCCGTTACTGTTTTATCATATTCTAATAAAACTGATAAAGTTAATATTTCTTCACCTACATCTGCTTTCAATACATTAACAGTGCCATTAACAAAATTATAGTCTTTTTCATTTACTTTTACTGGGGCTATTTTATAATTTGATACATTACTTCTATCCGTAAAATCAATTGTTATTGTAAAAGATGTAGTATCTTCTGTAACTTTTACACCTTTAAATAAAGGCATATGATTTAAAGTAGAAACTTGAGCCGAATCCTGTAATGGAATTCTTTGGCCTCTTGAATCTCTGTAATAAACCGAATAATCATAAGTAGTTCCTACTTGTAATCCAGTTACTTCGGCCTTTCCATCTACAACTTCAACATCATTATTATTTATACTAACAAATAGTTTATCCATGTCATGAGTATTAATATCAATTTTTTCAACATTTAAAGTAATAGAACGTTG
>DUUA01000045.1 GCA_012841765.1 Acholeplasmataceae bacterium | reverse complement strand
ATGTTATTATTTACTATTGTAATTGTTTTTATAAATAGAATTTATTTTATTAATGGCATTAAGGCTCTTTTACAAAAGAGTCCTAATATGGATACTTTAATAATGATAGGTAGTGGTGCTTCTTTAATATATGGCATTTGGGTAGTAATTGCTATTTCTCATGGAGTTACTAACAATGTTATTGGAATTAATGAAAAGTATATGAATAGTATTTATTTTGAATCGGCCGCAATGATTCTTACATTAATTACTTTAGGAAAGTATTTAGAGGAATTATCTAAAGGTAGGGCTGCAAGTGCAATTGGTAAATTGATTAAATTAAAACCTTTGACAGCTAATTTGTTGGTTGATGAAGAAGAAGAAAGTGTTTTAATTGTTGATGTAAAAATCAATGATAAAATTGTTATTAAAAAAGGAGATAAAGTTCCACTAGATTCAGTTGTGATTGATGGTGAGGCTTTGATTGATGAATCTAGTGTAACTGGAGAAAGTCTTTTGGTGTATAAAAGTAATGATTCTAAGATTTTACAAGGAACAATTGTAGCTGATGGTTATTTGGTTGCAAGGGTTATTAAGCTTTCTAAAGATAGTACTTTAGAGAAGATTATTGAGCTTGTGGAAAGTGTTAATATGACAAAAGCTCCAATTCAAAAACTTGCTGATAAGATTAGTTCTTTCTTTGTTCCTATTGTGATTTTTTTAAGTATAGCTACATTTATAACTTGGATAATTATTAGTAAAGATTTTTCTTTTGCTTTAGAAATGAGTATTTCTGTTTTAGTAATTTCTTGTCCTTGTGCTCTTGGTCTTGCAACTCCTGTTGCAATAATGGTTGGAAGTGGAAAGGGTGCAGAAATTGGAGTGCTTTTTAAGTCAGCTACTGCTTTAGAAGAACTTGGAGGGGTGGATGTTGTTGCTCTTGATAAGACAGGAACACTTACTGAAAATAAACCTGTATTAGAATTTGTTTTTCCTTTAGAAGAAGAAAATGAAATAGTTTCTATTATGAATTCTTTGGAGGCAAAAGCAAATCATCCTCTTGCTTTTGCTGTTGGTGAAAAAGCATATAGTATGAAATTAAAAAAACAAGAAGTAATTGAGTTTAAAAATATTACTGGTTTTGGTTTATCAGGAAAGATTAATGGTAATAATTATCTGCTTGGAAGCAGGAAATTATTATTAGATAATAATGTTATTGATCAAGGTGAATTATATGAAAAAGCAAAAGTTGCAGAAGAAAATGGATATAAGGTTTTATATCTTGCTAAGGATTTATTTTTAATAGGTATAGCTTTTATTAAAGATAAGATTAAAGAAACAAGTAAAGAAGCTATTATGAATTTAAAATCATTAGGACTTGATGTTATTATGTTAACTGGTGATAATGAAGTAGTAGCAAATCAAGTTAAGTTAGAACTGGGAATTGATCAAATTTTTAGTAATGTTTTACCAATTGATAAAGGTAACTATATAACTAATTATCAAAGTTTAGGTAAAAAGGTTTGTATGGTTGGAGATGGTGTTAATGATGCTCTTGCTTTAGCAAAGGCTGATGTTTCAGTAAGTTTAAAAACAGGGACAGATATTGCTATTGAATCATCTGATGTTATTTTATCAACAAGTAATATTAATGATTTATATTATGGTATATTATTAAGTAGGAAAACTAAGAAAAATATTAAAGAAAATTTATTTTGGGCTTTTTTTTATAATGTAATTGGTATTCCAATTGCAATGGGAGTTTTTTATTCTTTGCTTGGATTAAAGCTAAATCCTATGCTAGCTGCCCTTGCAATGAGCTTTAGCTCATTGTTTGTGTTATTTAATGCCTTAAGATTAAAACTGTTTAGAAAGGAAATTTATGAGAAAAGAAATTAAAATTATTGGAATGAATTGTAAACATTGTGCTAGTAAAGTTAAGAGTAATTTAGAGATAAATAAAGATTTAAAAGCAAAGGTTGATTTAAAGAATAATGTTGCTATTGTAAGTATGAAAAAAGATATTAGTAATTTAGAATTAACAAAGAGAATTGAGATTGCAGGATATACTGTAGAGGAGGTTAGGGATATATAATGTTAGCTGATCATAAATCTGTAAAAAGAAAATTAAATATTATTAAAGGACAAATTGAAGGTTTAATTAATATGGTTGATGAAGATAGATATTGTATTGAAATATCAGATCAAGTTCTTGCTGCAATTGGGTTATTAAAAAGCGTTAATAAAGAAGTTATTAACGCTCATTTAGAAGGGTGTGTTGTAAAAGCACTTAATTCTAGTAATGAAGATGAAATTAAGGCAAAAATTGATGAGATTTCAACAACCCTTAATAAATTATTAAAATAGAGATAAATATTTTTTCTTGATAAGAGTATT
>DUUA01000008.1 GCA_012841765.1 Acholeplasmataceae bacterium | reverse complement strand
TTGGGTTTTAGCTTCTGCTAATATCTTAGAAGGAGTTAATGTTACATCAACTCCAGGAATTAAAGATGATTTAATTAACGCTAAAGCAATTTGGTATAACAAAGAAGCTGTTAGAGATGGCCATATTATCTCTGCAAGAAGACCTCCAGATTTAATATATTATTTACCTTTATTAATTCAAGCTTTAGCTGAGTAAAGAGCGTAGTAATAAATAAAAAAAAGTATAACACATTATTTGTGCTATACCTTTTTTATTTTTAATTCCAGTATTACTAATTTTAAACTATAAGATGATTATTTATTATATACAAATTAAAGTTAAGTTGTTTATTTGATTTGTTTTACCTTTTCTTTTCTCATCAATAAATAAAAGAAAAGGACAAAAAAGATAATTAATGCTAAAAAAGATAACCAAAACACAAGATTAGAAACACTTGAAATAGTACCAGTAATTATTAATATCGGCGCTCCAAATAACACTGCAGTTGAAGTTCCAGTTACCAAATCATCTGATGCAGGTGTTTCAAAATTTGGATCTATTTCCCTAAGTAGAGCTATACCATTAGATGCTGTACCAGTTAAATTTCCAAAAAACACAGCAAAAGCCTCGTGTTCATAACCTTTATAATTTCTTTTAATAACTAATCTTAGATAAAAATATGTAGCTATTATTCCTAGCGTGGTCATAATAAGCAATGTTACCCACAATTGCGTATTAGCTAGTTTTGAAACATCTATTGCCATAATACTTGATATTATTAAAAAATCAAAAACGACACCAGTTATTCTATTTAACATATAATTATTAGTATATCTTCTAACAACTACTCTTTTACTTCTTAACCATTTAGAGATATTTTTAAATATTAAGGCAAACAACATCCCGAAAATAAAGTTAAATCCCCAAATTAACCCAGTAATAGCTTCCACTTTAATCAATGATGTTAGAAAATACATAAATAGATAACTAGCAAAATAAGTTAATATCACAAAGATAATCTGAATGCTCATCTTATCAATTGCTTCACTAACTGGTATTTCATCAGAATATTCAACAACATCTTTAGTAACTTCTGTTATTTCATCAGATTTAATAGTTCTTTTATTTTTTGCATTTTTATTTATATAGAATATACCAATTATACAAGCCCAAACAACGCCAATAGTTGCAATTGACAAACCAAATGTATTGCCACCAATAAAGCCTAATGATTCAAATGTTGTCCCTATATTACCAGCTTGTCCTGGACCTTGTCCAAAACCAAAAGGCAATAATAAACCAGCATATCTTACCATATCACTAAAAAATAACGATAAAACAAGAGAAACTGTAACCCCAATAACGCCTTGTAATAAATAAGTTGAGACAATAACTAAACCAGATTTAAATGGTTTTCCTATTAATTTATTGTCATCATTAGTTCTTCTAATTGTTTTTAATCCCATTGCAATAAAACCTAAGGCTATTGCATGATATGTAATTGCTTGTAAAAAACTATTTGTAATTATTTGGTTACCGTCTATATTTATGTTAAGACCCCAAATTAAATATTTAGCTCCTAAACCAATAAATCCAGCTATTATTGCTGTTGGAAACATTAATTTTCTAAAAATTGGTATTCTTCTTCTAATTATATTTCCTATAAATAACATTAAGGCAACTACACCGAACTGAACTACAAATATCCAATTAGTGTAATCCGAAACTTGTAAAAACATTCCTATCTTCATCATATGTTTTACCTTCCTTATAAAATTGATATGTTAATAAATGTGCATACATACTTACATGTTTATCAAAAACTAATAAATAAGTTTTATCTAAATAATAAATTATTAATTTGTTTTTACCTTGAATTGCAATTTCAGTAACATCTGCAAAATCAAATATTAAAAATGTTTTTTTAGCCGCTTTTAATATAATAGAATCTTTTTTTAAAATTGTATTAAACTTCCCAAGTTTTTTCTTAGTTGTCTTTATATTTTCATTTACTAAAGATTCGTTTTCATAATGAATAATATCATTATGATAGTAGTGATAATAAGCTTTTTTTATTTGCTTATCTATATTTATTAATGTTTCTAAATTACCGTTTTTATCTTTAACATAACCATCAGTTTGATATGTTAATTCATAATCGCTAACTTTGGAATATAGTTTATCATCTTTACTGTAGGTAACAAAGGGGATATTTTTTTTAAGATCCATGAAAATTAAACGTTGAAGTCCTTCAGCAAGCTTTTTTCCTTCAAATAACGAATTTGTTACATTATTATAAGCATTTGAATATATTCCTTCATACACTATATTATATAACTCTTCATCAGATATTTCTTTATATTGTTCATATTCAATAATTTTTGTTATATAACCTTCTGATCTACCCTTTTTATTTTCATTACTCCATCGCGGATTAGATAAATATAGACCCTCAAATTTAAATAATATCACTGGTAGTTTTAATAGTCTAATCATTTTCACTAAACTTTTAGAAAAATGATTCGTCTCACCTGTGTATGTTAAGTTTCCTTCTGGAAACACAGCTATACTACCACCTTGTTTAGCTATTCTTATAGCCTTTTTAATACTTCCAAAATCTGATTTTG
>DUUA01000044.1 GCA_012841765.1 Acholeplasmataceae bacterium | reverse complement strand
TTTAGTACCATTTACTAGAATGTATTTAGGGCAACATTATTTAACAGATGTTTTATTCGGATCTATTATAGGTATATTAGTTTCAATATTAATGTTTAAATTATTTGATTTAATGAATGACCGTGAACATATTTATCCGTTATTTCTAATTCCAATATTTTTATTGATAATGATTATTTTTCATAACAAAGGATACGGAAATGCTAAAGATTTATTTGTTGCTGGAGGCGGTTATATTGGTTTTACAATTGGTTATGCAATTGAAAAACTATATATAAAACATAATGTAGATACGACATTATTAAATAAAATAATCAAAATAATAATTGGCTTAATTATTGTTGTTTTAGTATATGTAGTATTAAAAACTTTATTTCCTACCAATTCATTAATATTTGATAGTATAAGATATTTTTTAGTTGCCATTAGTGCAGCAAGTCTTATGCCATATATCTATACTAAAATATTTAAAACAAATTAATTTATCTAATCAAAATTGCTTTACAAAGATTAATAACTATGCTAAAATAAATTTGCGTTGAATAAGAGAGTAATAACATTTAGGTAATTTAGAGACTTTGTGGTTGGTGAAAACAAAGCAATAAATATTATGAAAGCTACTTAGGAGCATAAAAACAAACTTACTTAAGATTAAGTTTTATATTAAGGGCTAGATTTATTCTAGAACTAAGGTGGTACCGCGAAATTTATTCGTCCTTAGATATTAAAGATATCTAAGGGCGTTTTTATATAAGAAGGAGAGAAATATTTATGAAATATATGACATCGTTAGAAATTAGAAATATGTGGCTAAACTTTTTTAAAGATAAAAATCACACTATTTTAGAGTCAGCATCATTAATTCCCCATGATGATAAAACATTACTATGGATTAATGCTGGTGTTGCACCATTAAAAAAATATTTTGATGGTAGAGAAAAGCCAGTTGATAAAAGACTAGCTAATGTGCAAAAGTGTTTAAGAACTAATGATATTGAAAATGTTGGATATACATCAAGACATCATACATTTTTTGAAATGTTGGGTAATTTTTCTATTGGTGATTATTTTAGAGATGAAGCAATTGAATATGGTTTTGAAATATTAACAAGTGAAAAATATTTTAATTTTCCATTAGAAAAATTAATTTTTACATATTATCCAACAGATATTGAAACTAGAGATAAATGGATTTCATTAGGAGTAGATCCTAAAAAAGTTATATCTAGCGAACACAATTATTGGGAAATTGGTGCTGGTCCATCAGGACCAAATACTGAAATATTTTTTGACCGTGGTGAAAAATTTGATAAAAGAGGTTTAGAGTTAGTTAGCGAAGACATTGAAAATAATCGATATGTTGAAATATGGAACATTGTCTTTTCTCAATATAATGCTGACCCTAAATTAAAACGTTCAGAATATAAAGAATTACCAAATAAAAATATTGATACAGGAGCAGGTTTAGAAAGATTTGCTTCGATAATTCAAAATGCAGAAACAAATTTTGAAACTGACTTATTTTTACCAATTATTAATAAAATAGAAGAACTTTCAAATGTAAAATACAGTGGCCAAACAGAATTTAAAATTATTGCTGACCATATTAAAACATTAGTTTTTACAATTGCTGATGGAGCAATATTATCTAACGAAGGTCGCGGCTATGTTTTAAGACGATTATTAAGAAGAGCATTAAAACATGGTAGAAAACTAGGGTTTAACAAACCATTTCTTCATGAATTAGTTGATGTTGTTATTTTAATAATGCAAGACTTTTATAAAGATATAGGCAAAAATCAAGTTATTATTAAAAGAATTATTTTAAAAGAAGAAAAACAATTTTTAAACACAATAGCAGATGGTGAAAAACACTTAATTGAAATTATTAATAAAAATGAAAATATAATTTCTGGTAGCGATGCATTTAAATTATATGATACATACGGTTTTCCAATTGAATTAACCGAAGAGTATGCTAGTGAACATAATATTAAAGTTGACTTATTAGGCTTTGAAGAAGAATTAAACATTCAAAAATTACGTTCAAAAAATGCGCGTGAAAATGTTTCAAGTATGCAATCACAAGATGAAAAGTTAATTAATTTCAAAGAAAAATCTACTTTTATTGGCTATGAAAATTATACTGCAAATACTAAAGTTATTGCAGTATTTGATAATGGAGTAGTTTTAGAAGAAACGCCATTTTATGCAAATAGTGGTGGCCAAGTAAGTGATAAAGGAACAATTAATGGCATTGTTGTAAACGATGTTGTTAAACTACCTAATAAACAACACTTACATCTTTTAGAACATAATTTAGAAGTAGGAGATGATGTTGTAGCAACAATTAATCAAGAATATCGTAATGAAATTAGAAAAAATCACTCAGCAACACACTTACTTCATCAAGCTCTAAAAGATATTTTAGGAAATCATGTTAATCAGCAAGGTTCAAATGTTTCAAATCGAACTTTAAGATTTGACTTTAATCATTTTGAACATATTAGTAATAATGAATTAATTGAAATTGAGGAAATAGTTAACAATAAAATCAATGAAAATATACCTGTAATAATAAAATCAATGCCATTAGATGATGCTATTAAATTGGGAGCGCAAGCATTATTTGGCGAAAAATATGAAGATATAGTTAGAGTTGTAGATATGGGCTATAGTATTGAGTTATGTGGGGGAACACATGTAACTAATACGAATGAAATTAAACAATTTTCTATTACTAAAATTGAGTCAATCGGTTCAGGGATTTTCCGTGTTGAAGCAAGTACTGATAAATTTATTGAGAGTGGAATAAAAGCAGAAATTGATTATGTAATAAGAGAAATTAATCAATTAAATGAAAAGGGATTAAGTCTTGATCAAAACTTTAAAATGTTTGAAACGCCTAAAATTACTGGTTCATTTAAAGATATAATTAAAGCGAAAAGTGATTTAGAAGAATATAGAACTTCAATATTTAGCTTGGAAAAAACTTTGGAGGAACTGAAAACGCAAAATATTTTAAAAAATGCTGATACATATTTACCTAAAAATCCGCAAACAAAAGAAATTATTAAAACAAAAGATATTAATATTCCAACTTTAAAACAACTAGTTGATGTATTATATGATAAAATAAAAGCAGAAACATTATTGGTAGTAAATATTACTGATGATAAGGCAACTTATATTGCTAAAACAGACGGTAAAACTAATGCATCTGATTTAATTAAAACTTTAGCTAAACTATCAAATGGTTCAGGTGGTGGGAAACCCAATTTAGCGCAGGGTGGAACAAAAGATTTTAATTCATTAGAAAATGCATTGAAAATAATTAAGGAAAAATTATGAAAACATACATGGCTTTAGACCTAGGCTCTAAATCATTAGGACTTGCAATAAGTAAATCAGGAATTATAGCAAATAGTTATGATACTATTTATTTTAAAGAAGATAAATATGATGAAGCTATTAATATAATGAGTGAAATTATAAGAAAAGAAGCCGTTGATATTTTAGTAATTGGTCTACCAAAGCATATGAACAATGATTTAGGAATAAGAGGAGAAATTTCAATTGATTTTAAAAATAAAATTTTAGAAAAAAATCAAATTGAAGTAATTCTTTGGGATGAACGTAGCACAACTAAAGCAGCAATTAAAACTTTAATTCAAAGTGGTGCTTCAAGAAAGAAACAAAAACAAAAAAAAGATGAATTAGCTGCAGTAATAATACTGCAAAACTATTTAGATTATAAGGAGAAAAGAGAATGAAAGAAAATCAAATTACTTTAGTAAATGAAGATGGAACTGAAGAATTAGCAGAAATCATATTTACACATGAAAATGAAGGAACTAACTATGTTGTTTTTGAAATTATTGCAACTGGAGAAGTAAGTGCTGCAAAATATTTGGAAGACGAAGAAGGATCTGGATCAATTGATTCAATTGAAACAGATGAAGAATGGGAAATGTTAGAAGATCTATTAGAAAAATACTATGATGAATTAGAAGAAGATGAAGAAGAGGATTTATTAGAAGAGTAATGCTTGTAAAAATAAAAGAAAATGCTTTAAAAAATAATATTCCTATTATTCAAGATGAAGCATTGGCATTTATTATTGATAAAATTAAAATAAATAACATTAAAACAATATTAGAAATCGGCACTGCAGTTGGCTACAGTGCGATTTCTTTTGCCGTTAATGATATCTTAATAGATACAATTGAAAGAGAAAATGATTTATATGAAAAGGCAATAGATAATATTGCGATAATGAATCTTGAAGATAAAATAAATATAATATATGCTGATGCATTAAAATATGAAACTGATAAAAAATATGATTTAATTTTTATTGATG
>DUUA01000007.1 GCA_012841765.1 Acholeplasmataceae bacterium | reverse complement strand
GAAAATCTTAAAGATAAAATTAAGAATGAATTTAATGAGCAATTAGGTAAGTATAACTTAGAAATTAACGAACTTAAAAATAAATTGAATGAAAAAGATGCAAATTTTAAAATTGAAAAATTAGAAGAAGAGAAAATATTTATAGATAAAATTAATGAACTAGAAAAAACAATTGATACACTAAAACGTGACCGAAGTAGCCTTAATGTAAAAACAATTGGTGAATCGTTAGAAATTTGGTGTGATAACGAAATGCAAGCTCATAATCTAGTAATGCCTAAAAACATTTTGTGGCAAAAAGATAATGAGGTTGTAAAAGGTGGTAAAGCTGATTTTATCTATAAAGTATATGCAACAGATGCAAGGTTAGAAGACGAATTGCTAACATCAGTTATCTTAGAAATGAAATCGGAAGACCCACTAGCAAAATCAAAACAAAATATAGACCCAATTCTTAGAAAATTAAATGAAGATCGCAATAATAAAGGCATTGAATATGCTATTTTAGTTAGCGAAATAGATTGGAAAGACAATAATGATGTTCCAATTAGAAAAGTTTTAGAATACGATAAAATGTTTATAGTTAGACCTCCATATTTTATTACATTATTAAATATTATTACTTCATTCGGTTTGAAATACCAAGAAATATTATTAACAGAAAAATCCGAAAGAATTAAATTTAAGGATTCCGAAGATATTTTAGCAGAATTTGAAAAAATGAAAAATGATATTTTAGATTTGTCATTACAATATATTGAAAATAATATAGATGAAATAATTAAAGAATCAAAAAATATTACTAAAGCTAATGATAAATTATTAAATGCAGCTAATACGATTTTAGAAGCTCATTTAGTTACAGTTAAAAATAAAATTAATAACTTTAACATTAACCGTATTAACCGCAAAATAAACAATGTATAAAAACTTTATTATTGAAAAATAATTAATAAAGTGTAAAATGATATTTATATAATATTTATAGAAAGTTGAGATAAAGATGAGAATTGCTTTAATTGCCCATGATAAAAAGAAAGAAGAATTAGTTAATTTTGTAAAACTACATGAAAGTGAATTTTCTAAACATGCATTATATGCAACAGGAACAACTGGTAAAGTTATAATGGAAAACACTAATTTAGAGGTTACTCGTAAAAAGTCTGGACCTCATGGTGGTGACCAAGAAATAGGTTCAATGGTTGCTAATGGTAAAATTGACATTGTATTCTTTTTCAGAGATCCATTAACCGCACAAGCTCATGAACCGGATATTAGTGCATTACTTAGACTTTGTGACTTATATCAAGTACCTCTTGCTACAAATATTAATACTGCAAATTATTTTGTAAACAACTTATAGAAAATGAGATTTTCTAATGAATTAGCCATATAATTTTGGATGGTTAATTATTAAGAAAATCTTTTCTTTACCAAAATATGAAAGGGAAGTATACGCACTTTTAATACAATGATAAGTAGTAGAGTATACAAGTAAACAAATGATAAAATTATTTAAAAACTTAACGTTTAAAGACTATATATATATGGCAATAAGTGTGGTATTTATTGTCGTTCAAGTATGGTTGAATTTTAAAATTCCTGAATATACAGGAAAAATTATTAATATCGGATCTAATCCAGCAAGTGAATTGAAAGATATGGTTGAACCGGCTTTAGTAATGCTTGCATCAACGCTTGGAAGTGTTTTAGCGGCAGTTATTACAGGTTATTTAGTTGCCAAGGTAGCAGCTTCATATTCTAGTTTGACAAGAAGATTAGTGTATGGGAAAATATTAACATTTTCACCAAATGAATTAAATAACTTCTCAACACCTAGTTTAATAACAAGAACTACTAATGATATTACCCAAACACAATTTTTTGTATCATTTGGTTTTCAATTAATTGTGCAAGCACCAATTATGGCAGTTTGGGGAATTATAAAATTATCAAAAAGTGGTACTACTTGGTCAGTTGCAACAATTATTGCAGTATTAATTTTAGTAACAATAATTGGAACAATTATATTACTAACATTACCAAAATTTAGACAAATGCAAAAACAAACAGATGAGGTTAACCGAGTTGCTAGAGAAGGTTTAACTGGAGCTAGAATTGTAAGAGCTTATAATGCTGAAAAATATCAAGAGGATAAATTTCATACTGAAAACTTTAAATTGTCTAAGATAGTACTATTTACAAGAAGGTTATTAAGTATTATGGGACCAGCAATGAATATTATAATGAATGGTTTAGTCTTAACTATTTATGTTATTGCAGCATATCAAATTAGAGATAATGGTATGAATGTGGATTTTGAGTTTGGCGATATTACGACAGTTGTACAATATTCAATGCAAATTATAATGTCGTTTGTTATGATGACAATGATTTTATTTATCTATCCTAGAGCATCAGTTTCTGCAAGAAGAATTAATGAAGTTTTAAATACTGAAAATTCAATTAAAGATGGCAATTTATTAGACTTTAACCAACAAATTGAAACAATTGAATTCAAAAATGTTAGTTTTAAATACCCAAATGCAGAAGAACATGTACTAAGTGATATTAATATTAAAATTAATAAAGGTGAAACTGTGGCCTTTATAGGTTCAACAGGATCTGGTAAATCAACACTAATTAATTTAATTCCAAGATTTTATGATGTAACTGAAGGTGAAATTTTAATTAATAACATTAATGTTAATGAATTTAATTTAAATACTTTATATAACAATATTGCTTATGTTCCACAAAAAGCATTCTTATTTAAGGGGACAATTAAATCAAATGTTGCTTTTGGTGAAACAAAACAAGAAATAACTGAAAATGACATAAAAGAGGCAGTAGATATTGCTCAAGGAAGTGAATTTGTATTAAATTTAGAAAATAAATTTGATAGTGAAGTCTCACAAAGTGCAACTAATTTATCAGGTGGTCAAAAACAAAGACTTGCTATTGCAAGGGCAATTGCAAGAAAACCTGAAGTTATTATTTTCGATGATTCGTTTTCAGCACTAGATTTTAAAACTGATCAATTATTAAGAAGTGCATTAAAAGAAAAAACTCAAGGAGTTACTAAACTAATTGTTGCTCAAAGAATTGGAACGATTTTAGAAGCTGATAAAATTGTTGTTTTAGATAACGGAAAAATAGTTGGTATAGGCACACATAATGAATTGTTAAAAACATCTAAAATATATTATGAAATTGCATCATCACAACTATCAGAGGAGGAAATAAACAATGCGCAAACAAAAACAAACCTCTAAAGTAAAACCGAGTTTTAAATTAGCTTGGAAAAATTTGATAAGTTATGTTAGACCGTATATAATTCCAATTATAATTGCAATTATATTTACTATAGCTAGTACAATTTTAATGATTTTAGGACCTAAAAAATTAGAAACGTTTGCAATTGAATTAAATTTATCATTATTTGGTAAACCTATTGATATGGATTTAGTTTCAACAATTCTAATAACACTAATTATATATTATGTATTAGCAGCAATATTTAATTACGTCCAAAGTCTTATTTTAGCTAAAACGACACAATTAACATCGGTTAGATTAAGAAATGATTTATCAATTAAAATTAACAATTTACCACTTAAATACTTTGATAAAACAACACATGGCGATGTAATGAGTAGAATTACTAATGATGTTGATACAATCAATATGACGTTAAATAACAGTATCTCACAGTTGATGAGCGCACTTACAATGTTTATCGGGGCTTCAATTTTAATGTTTACAACAAATTGGATTATGGCACTTACGACTATATTAGCTTCATTTATTGGATTCTTAGTAATGGGATTTATTATGAGTAAATCACAAAAATATTTTAAAGGACAACAAAAAGCTTTAGGATTAGTGAACGGACATATTGAAGAAATTTATACTGGACATCGAGTTGTAAAAATTTCTAACGCTGAAAATACAGTTACTAAAGAATTTGATTCATTAAATAATCAATTACGTAATAATGTTTGGAAATCACAATTCTTTTCTGGTTTAATGCAACCATTAATGATGTTTATTAGTAATTTTGCATATGTAGCAACAGCAATTGTAGGGTTAATATTACTAATTACTAACCGCCTAGAAGAACCGGTAGTTATTGCAACATTTATTTTCTATGTAAGATTCTTCACGCAAACATTGACACAATTTGCTCAAGTTGGAACTAATATTCAACAAGCAACAGCAGCAAGTGAAAGAGTATTCAATTTCTTAAGTGAAGAAGAACTACCTAATGAAGACCATATTACTGAATCATTAACAAGTATTAAAGGAAATGTGCGTTTTGAAAACGTTAAATTTGGTTATGATGAAGGTAAATTAGTAATTAATAATTTTACTGCAAGTGTAAATTCTGGTAGCATGGTTGCAATCGTTGGGCCTACAGGTGCTGGAAAAACTACAATTGTTAATTTATTAATGAACTTTTATGAATTAGATGAAGGGGAAATCTATATAGATGATATTCCACTAAGTAATTTATCAAGAGCTAATATTCATAATATTTTCGGAATGGTTTTACAAGATACTTGGATATTTGAAGGAAGTATTAAAGATAATATAATTTATAATCAAGAAAATGTTTCAGAAGAAGAATTAGTTAGAGCTGCTAAAGCTGTTGGACTTGATCACTTCATTAGAACGCTTCCTAATGGTTATAATGCGATTTTAGATGACAAATTAAGTTTATCAGAAGGGCAAAAACAATTACTTACAATTGCCAGAGCCATGATTAAAGATGCACCAATGTTAATTTTAGATGAAGCAACTAGTTCAGTTGATACAAGAACAGAAAAGCTAATCCAAAATGCAATGGAAAAACTAACAATTGGAAGAACAAGCTTTGTAATAGCACATAGGTTATCGACAATTGTTAATGCAGATTTAATTTTAGTAATGAATCATGGTGATATTATTGAACAAGGTAATCATAAAGAATTATTAGAATTAAATGGATTTTATGCAAAATTATACCAAAGTCAATTTGAAGAATAATAAAAAGTAAATAACTTGTAAATATCATTTACTAATAAAAATACTTTGATATAATAAAGGAGTATTCAATATATCGTATAGCTGGTCTAATATGGCGACCGAGTTTCTACCACGCAACCGTAAAACGCGTGACTACGATTGATGACTCTTTTTATTGTTGTTGTCAAAAGTAGCTGGAAACCGAAGGTATATACTTTGGTTTTTTTTGTTTTGATAATTGTATTGAATACAAAAAAATAAAAAGAGGGGTAAAAAAATGATTCAAAGAATTAGAAGTTTTTTTAAGTTTGAAGAACGCAATACAAACTTTAGAGCTGAGATAATGGGTGGTTTAGTAACATTTCTAGCGATGGCTTATATTCTTGCGGTAAATCCAAATATGATTAGTGCTGCAGGAATACCAATTGGTGGTGCTTTTATTGCAACTGCATTAGGAGCTGCAATTGCAACCTTGATTATGGCATTTACTGCTAATTATCCAGTAGCACTTGCACCAGGTATGGGCGTTAATGCATTTTTCACTTATACAATTGTCTTAGGAATTGGCTATAGTTGGCAAGAAGCATTAGCAGCATCATTTATTGGAGGATTAATTTTTGTGGCAATTTCATTTACGCCACTAAGAAGAAAATTAATTGAGGCAATACCTAAATCACTTAGAGCAGCAATTGGTGCTGGTATTGGCTTTTTCATTGCTTTTGTTGGTTTACAAAATGCAGGAATAATTGTTGGCGATCCAGCAACTGGAGTTGCTTTAGGTAATTTATTAGATCCAAGTGTATTAGTAGCTCTATTTGGATTAGTAGTTATTATTGTTTTATATAATGTAAAATCTAAATTAAATCGCTTTGCCTTTATCTTAGCAATTTTAGTTACTGCTTTATTATATGCAATCTTAAGTGTTGTAGGAGTATTTCCACCAATTACACTTTTTGAATATAGTGAGTTAGGAACATTTAAAGAAACATTCGGTGGTTTTATTACAGGCTTTAAAACTTTATTCCAAGACGGACCAAGATTAACTGCTAGTGCTAAATTAATGACATTACCAGTAGTAGTATTCGCTTTATTATTTGTAGATATTTTTGATACAGCAGGAACGTTAGTTGCAGTTACAAAAGCTGGTGATTTACAAGATGAAGATGGTAATATACCTAACTTAGATAAGGCTTTATTTGCAGACGCTGTTGGCACATTAATTTCCTCAACATTAGGAACACCTGAAATAACATCATTTGTAGAATCGTCAACTGGTGTTGAATCTGGAGCAAGAACAGGATTTGCTAATGTTGTTACAGCAATTTTATTTTTGTTAGCAATAGCCCTATTTCCAGTAATGGGAATTTTCCAAATTTTTCCAATTACATCAATGACTTTAATTTTAGTTGGTGTTTTAATGGCTGGACAATTTGCTGAAATTGATTGGAGCGATAAAGCAATTGCAATTGGTAGTTTCTTTACAATTATTATGATGATATTAACATATTCAGTAGCAGACGGTATTGCATTTGGTTTTATAACTTATACAATTGCTAAAATTGCTCAAGGTAAGCCAAAAGAAGTAAATTTATTAATTTATGTATTTTCATTAGGATTTATCTTATACTTTATCTTTTATTCAAAAGGCTTTAATTTATTCACATAATTTAGATAGTAAAAAACAGTAAACCTTTTTAAAATTTACTGTTTTTTTTACGCTTTTATTAACTTATATATATTTTAAGCAATACTTTTTTTGTTTGCTAGAGATTTAAACCAATTTAATAACATATTTAACAATATTCCACCAAATGCTGCAACACCAATTCCGGGAATAATAATTGAGTCTGTAATTGTAATACCATCAACACCTAGCCCTACAATTGCAATAAATGCCATTACAGCAACAACTGCAGGATCGAAGACATTAATTTTTTTATCAATCATTAAGGCAATTCCTTGAACAGCAATTGCTCCAAATAAGTAAAGACTTACACCGTTAATAACAGGACTTGTTAATAATTGTGAAATATTAATGTTTCCAAGCAAATGAAGGAGAATTCCCACAATTATTGCTAGGACACCGGTAATTGCAAATACGTATGATGAGAAGTTTTTAGTAATAGTTGAAGCACTAATATTCTCGCCATAATTAGTTCCAGCAGGACCACCAAACAAAACGGCTACAATATCTGCTGTTCCGTCACCGATTAAATTAACATCTAACATATCTTTTATATTATATCTCCTTTTATCACCTAGTTCAGCCGCTAAATTATTAACATATAAATCAACTTGATTAACATGAGCAGCTGATTCAGGAATTGTTGCGAATGCTATTGGGAAAATAGCTAAGATAGCAGTTAAGATAAGGGAAGGATTTGCAAATGCAGCTGGAAGGACATTCCAAGGCATATGATCAAATAAGCCAACTTTACCACTTTGAATATTATTAATATAATAACTGATACTTTCGAAAAATCCTAAGTCAGTATAAAGTGAAGGTACAAATACTATATAAGATGCAATAGCTCCGGCTACAACGCCAATTAAAATAGGAATTTGACTTATAAAACCTTTCTTTAAAACAACAGTCATCGTAACTACAACTAAAAATGTAAATAATGCTACGAAAACAGATGGCCAGTTAACATTGGTTGAATCCACTAAAATACCTTGCATTGTATCACTTGCTAAAGAAAGCCCAATAATCATAGCGATCATTCCGGTAATATGTCCGGGTAGTATTTTATCAACTTTCTCCATACCTGATTTCCTTACTAGTAAACCTGCACCAATTGACATTAAACCAGAGACGATTGATGCAATCATAATACTTCCGAAAACTGCTTTAACATCATAGTTACCAGAACTAATTGTAACGTAATGAGAAATTACAATTGCAACGGCTGGAATATATGAGAAACTTGAACCATAATATAGTGGAATTTCAAACTTAGTTATAAATAGAAAACTAAGTGTTGCAACACCCGATGCAAAAACTGCAGCTGGAATACTATATAATTCAACAGTATGTATAACACCACCGATATCAACTTCAACGCTATTCATAATAAGTGCTGCAAGTATTGTTGCAGGAAGCATTACTAAGAATTGTTGTAAAGCAAAAACTATTGCCTTGCCAAAACTTGGCTTGTCGTCAGGTAAATACCCGACTTTAACATCTTTCTCTTTCATACAAAAAACCCCTTTTCATTTTTTTGCATAGATCAGGCATTAAAAAAAGGCATCAAGATGCCTTTAAAAATGTCAAAGTTAAATGTTGCTTTTTGACCTTCTAACATTCACAGATGTTATTTAAAGGACCTATACTAAATAGTAGTATAACATATAAAAACTAAATTCAACAAAAAAAGTCAAAAAAATGTATAATAAATATGGTGATACTATGAAAGAGATATTAAATAAAGAGCAAATAATGCGTTCTTTAAGAAGAATAACGCATGAAATAATTGAAAAGAATGATAGTTTAGAAAATCTAATCCTAGTTGGTATTAAAAGAAAAGGACTTCCTGTTGCAAAAATAATTAAAAATAATATATTAGAATTTAGTAATATTGATATTCCAATTTATGAATTAGATATATCTAATTATCGTGATGATGTAAAAATTAATAATACAAATTTAAATAATTTTGTAATAGATGAAAAGAATGTTATTTTAGTAGATGATGTTTTATATACTGGAAGAACTGTTAGAGCAGCTTTAGATGCTTTAAATGATTTAGGTCGCTTTAATAAATTGCAATTAGTAGTTTTAGTAGATCGTGGTCATCGAGAATTACCAATTAGAGCGGATTATGTTGGAAAAAATATTCCAACAAGTAAAGATGAAAAAGTATTACTAGACTTAAATGAATTTACATTACACATTTCACAAGGAGACTCAAATAAGGATGCTAATCAATAATGCTTTTATAAACATAAATAGATTTAAGGCTTTAGAAGATAAAGGAACATTAATAATAACACACGGTCTTGCTGAACATTCAGGTAGATTTGAAGATATTGCTAAAAGAATAGTAAATGAAGGTTATAATGTTATAACTCATGATTTAAGAGGTCACGGTAAAAGTCAAGGTAAGCGGGGAAGTATTAAATCATATAAACTATTTATAGAAGATTTAAATACAATCATTAAATTAGAAAAGAAAAGTAATCCTAATCAAAAGATATATTTATTAGGTCATAGTATGGGTGGTTTGATTACTAATTTATATAATATTGAATATGGTAAAGTAGATGGTGCAATTATTGTAGCCTCACCACTTGATTATATTGTTAAACCAACGCTTTTTAATAAAATAACTTTTAAATTAATGGGATCTAAAAAGAGGCGGACTAATTTTGCCGATGAAAAACTATCGCATAATGCACATAATTTAAATGATCCACTGAATTTAAAATATTTTAGAGTGGATTTAATTTATCAAACATTGATTAAGGGGCTAAGTAAACTTATTAATAATTTTAATAAGATTAATTTACCATTACTATTTTTATATGGTAAAAAAGATTTATTAGTACCATTAGAGAAATCATTAGAATCACATAATAAATTTGGTTCTAAAAATAAAAGATTTATTACATATGATGAATCTAAACATGATTTACTACATGATATTGAAAAAGAAAAAGTATTAAACGATATTGTTAATTGGTTAAATGAAAGGGGGTTATAAAATGATTGAAAAGTTAGAAAAAGCAATTAATAAAGCAAAAAGAATTGTTTTTTTTGGCGGAGCAGGTGTTTCAACAGAAAGTGGTTTAAAAGACTTTAGGGGAAAAGAAGGATTAAACAAAGAAAAATTTGATGATTTATCACCGGAGACAATTTTAAGTATAAACTATTTTAATAGTAATACTAAAGATTTTTATAAACACTACCGTAAGATGTTTTTAACTAACAAAGTAAGACCTAATGATGCACATAAATATTTAGCATATTTAGAAGAGTCAGGTAAAAATATTACTGTTATTACACAAAATATTGATAACCTTCATCAATTAGCTGGATCTAGAAATGTTTTAGAGTTACATGGTTCTATTTTTAGAAATTATGGGATAGAAACAAAAGAAAAAGTTTTAGGAATTGATCATTTAATTAATACTGAAGGAATACCTAAAACAAAGTCAGGAGATATTTTAAGGCCTGATGTAACTTTATATGGAGAACCATTAAATCAAGAAGTAATTATTAAAGCGGTTAATGCTTTACAAAATGCAGATTTATTAATAGTTGCTGGAACATCACTTACAGTATATCCAGCGGCAGGACTAATAAATTATTTTAAAGGTAATAATATTTTTGCAATAAATAGAGATTATATTCCAATTGATAACTTTATACAAGGTGATATTGGAAAAATATTTAATCAAATGAGGAGAAAATAAAATGAATTGGGATTTAAGAGATTTT
>DUUA01000043.1 GCA_012841765.1 Acholeplasmataceae bacterium | reverse complement strand
TAATTGTTGCATTAAGATCTTTTGAATAATTAATCATCAGTTTTTTTAAACTTTCATTGACATTAGTAATTAAATAACCATGTTTTTTTAAAATTGCAACTTTTTCATAAGCGATACTCTCTAATGTATCACCAAGTTGTTGCATATGATCAAAACCTATACTTGTAATGATAGAGACATCATAATTAATGATATTAGTAGCGTCCAGTCTTCCACCAATACCAACCTCAATTAACATTACATCAACATTATTATCTTTAAAATATTTAAATGATAATAATGTCAGTATTTCAAAAAATGATAATTTAACATTGTTTTTTAAATATAACGCTTCATTAAAATCATAAAAATAATTAATATATTTTAATAAATCATTATCATTTATATCTAAATTATTTATTTTAACACGTTCATTAAATTTAACTAAATACGGTGAGGTAAACCAACCAACTTTATAATTATTACTTACTAATATTTCAGATAGAAAAGCTCCAGTTGAGCCTTTACCATTAGTTCCAGCTAAATGAATTTTCTTTATTTCATCTAAATTAATATTAAGCATTTTAAATGCTTCTTTCATAATACTTAAATCAGTTTTTTCTCTAAACTTAGTTTGCCTAACAACCCAATTAATTGCATCATCAATATTATAGAACATGATCTTCTAAACTAGCTAATATTGTATTATATTGATTTTTATAATCTTCATATTTAGCTTTTTCCTCAGCAATTTTTTCTGGTTTAGCACGTTCTAAGAAATTTTTATTAGCTAACATTTTTTCACTACGTAATAACTCTTTTTCTAATTGTTCTTTTTGTTTATTTAATAGTTCTAATTCTTGTTTTAAATCAATTAAACCTTCTTTCGCAACAAAGATTTCTAAATCACTTAAAACAATCATAACAGACTCTAAATTACTTTCATATTTTTCAGTAATAATTAATTCATTAGTTTTCAAAAAGTTTTCTAAATAAACTTGATATGTTTTTAAAACTTTTAGTAATTCTTTATTGCTGGTGACTAATGAAATATTTAACAATTTAGCTTGGGTAACATTATATTCAGCTCTTAAATTTCTAATTTTAGTAATAATATCAGCTATAATATTAAAATTATCAATTACTTCTTGTTTGTAAAATGTTTCACTTGGCCAAGTAGCTCGAGTTATTTCTTCTTCACTTATTTCTGAATATAGTTTATCTGTTACAAATGGTACAAATGGATGTAATAATTTTAAAATTTGTTTTAACACATAGAGTAAAACAGCTTGAGTATTAGCATTTTTCTTTTCATCTTGTAAAGATACTTTTGCTAACTCTAAATACCAAGCTGCAAAATCATTCCAAATAAAACTATATAAAACATGCGACGCTTCATTAAACTCATATTTTTCAAAATAATTATCAGCAACTTCAATAGTCTCACTTAATCTAGAAATAATCCATTCATCAAATAAATCTAAATTGTGATAGTCAACTTCTAAATTAAAATCAGTAATATTTAATAAAGCAAATCTAGTAATATTCCATAATTTATTAATAAAGTTCCAACTAGACTCTACTTTCTCTTCATCATATCGCAAATCTGCACCGGGTGCGGAATTGGTTGTAAGGAAGTATCTTAGTGCGTCAACACCATATTTATCGATTACATCCATTGGATCAACACCATTATTTGCTGATTTAGACATTTTAGCACCTTTGTTGTCTCTAATTAATCCATGTAGTAAAACATCTTTAAATGGGTCTTTTTTAGTGAAATATCGTCCTTGGAAAATCATTCTAGCAACCCAGAAGAAAATAATATCATAGCCTGTAACTAAAACGTCATTAGGATAGAAACGTTTAAAATCTTCTGTTTCTTCAGGCCAACCTAAAGTTGAAAATGGCCATAAAGCTGATGAAAACCAAGTATCTAAAACATCTTCATCTTGAATCCATCCTTCGCCAGGACTTGTCTCTTGAACTGATACTTCATCACCTTTATACCAAGCAGGAATACGATGTCCCCACCATAACTGACGACTAATTGTCCAATCTCTAGTGTCAGTCATCCAATGTTTAAATATTTTTTCAAATCGTTTTGGAATAAAATCTACTTTCGTTTCTTTTAATGTTGTAAAAGATAATTGATCCATTTTTAAAAACCATTGTAGTGATAATCTTGGTTCTACTACTACTCCAGTTCTTTCACTATAACCAATTGATGTTTCATAATCTTCTATTTTTTCGACTAAACCTAGTTTATTTAACTTATCAACTACTTGCTTACGGCATTCAAAACGATCCATACCATTAAATTCAAATGCCATTTCATTCATCGTACCGTCTTCTTCCATACATAGTGGCATTTCTAAATCGTGTCTAAGGCCTACTTCAAAGTCATTGATATCATGAGCTGGTGTAACTTTTACAACACCAGTACCAAATTCCATATCAACATAGCCATCAGCAATTAGTCTAATTTTTTTATTAGTACCTGGTATATAAAACTCTTTATTAATATGCTTATAATGTCTCCTGTCATCTGGATGAATCATTAAAGCTTGATCAGCAAACATTGTTTCAGGTCTTGTTGTTGCAATTGTTAAAAATTTGTTTTCATCTTCTACTAAAGGATATTTTAAATAATACAGTTTAGCTAACTCTTCTTTATGTATTACTTCAATATTCGATAAAGCGGTTTTAGCTTTCACATCCCAGTTAATAATTCTATTACCGCGATAGATTAGTCCTTTATGATACATTGAAATGAAAACATGATTAACAGCTTTATTTAATCCTTCATCTAAAGTAAAGCGTTCTTTTGAGTAATCAACACTAATTCCTAATGCTTCCCATTGTTTTCTAATTTGTTTTGAATAATCTTCTTTCCATTCCCAAGCTTTCTCTAAGAACTTTTCGCGACCTAAATCATATCTTGAAATTCCACTTTCTTTTAGTTTAGCTTCAATTCTTGCTTGAGTAGCAATACCAGCATGATCCATGCCTGGTAGGTAAAGTGCATCATAGCCTTGCATTCTTTTTCTTCTAATAATAATATCTTGTAATGTATTATCCCAAGCATGACCTAAATGTAGTCTTCCCGTAACATTTGGTGGTGGAATAACAATTGTAAATGGTTTTAACCAAGGACGATTTGCGTTAAATAGTTCTTTTTCTAACCATGTTTGATAGCGATCTTTTTCTACTTCTTTAAAATTATATTTTGTTGGTAATTTACTCATATATTCACTTCCTTATATTCTTTTTTAGTTAATTCATAATAACTAACTAGTTGTTCATTTCCTAATATATCTAAATCTATTTCATATTTTTTGAAATTAAATTGTACTTTTTCTAAAACCTTCTTTGAACGATAATTATATTCAAAATGTCTTGCTATTAATTTATCAATTGATGTTTTATTAAAAACATAATTTAAGACACCTAAAATTGCTTCAGTCATATAACCTTTGTTCCAATAATCATAGTTAAGAGAAAATCCTAATTCATAATATTTTCGTTTCTTATCAAAACTAATATTAATTGTTCCAATTAATAAATCATTAATTGTAATTGCCCACATTTCTTTTTCTTCAATTAATTGGTTTAAAATTAATTTAGTTTCATTAATGTTTTTATGACTATCCCAACCTGCCATTGGACCTACTTCTTCATTACTTGCAAACAAATAAAATGCCTCTAAATCTTTTGTTGTTAGCGCTCTAATTATTAAACGTTTTGTATAAATTGTTTGCATGATTATTAACCCTTTCTTAATAAAAAAATAAAAGTCCTTAGAATATTCTAAGGACGATTTAATCGCGGTACCACCTTAGTTCTAGAATTAATTCTAGCACTCAATATTATTTAACGGTAATAAACCGGAATAAGCTACTATTAGTTCACAAATTCAGCTCCTAGGCTACCTTCATATTAGTTAAATCAAGTTTTACACCAACCAACTTGTCGCTTTAAATTAAGCTAATATTACTCTTCCTATTCAACGCTTTTATTAATTTTATCATATGTTATAATCTTTGTCACGATAAAGTTTTATTTTATGTTTATTTTTACTTGCAATAGTAATAAAATGATCATTTTCTACTATTGTTGTGTAATATGCCTTACCATATTGTCCAAATACACATTTATTAGTAACTTTAATATTTTTTAAATCAATTAAAATATTGGATCCAAATAATTTAATATAAGCTTCTTTAATTGTCCAATGTCGAATAATTTCATTGATATTATTTTTGTATTTCAAATAATCTTTATCATTAAATAATTTACTAGCAACTTTCAAATGCTTTTCATTAATTTTTTCAACATCAACACCAATTTCATTATTAGAAACGCCTATTAATATATATTTATTACTATGTGATATATTAAATTTAGTTTTTAAATTTTCAAAACTTGGCTTACCTTGTTCGTTAATAATAATTGATGGATATGGCGTATAATTATTGCTTTTATAGTTAATAGCATAGTTTAATAATATTTCTGTTTGCATATTTAAAGCTCTTTTATTATCAGTTTTAGCCTTATTAATTTTATTAATTCGATAATCGCTAAAAATACTATAATCTATTATCTTAGTATTAAAATCAATTTCTTGTAAAAATAGCTTGATTTTATCCTTTTTTAAACTTCTCATTTTTCTATATATAGTATACCAATTGTTCCAGCACCACAATGGCTTGAGATAACGCAGCCAGCTTCACTAATAATTAAATTATTATGTTTTTTATTACTTTGAACAAAATCTACCATATAATCAGCTTGATTAGGTGCCATTGTATGAGTAATCATTACATAATCTTCATCAATATTAGTTTTTTCAAAATCAGTTAACATTATATCAACCGCTTTTTTCATTGATCCCATTGGTTTTTTATAAACATTTAAAACACCATCTTCAACTTTAATAATTGGTCTAACTCTAAGCATTTTACCAACTAATGCTGCTGTCCCACTAGCTCTTCCGCCTTTATGTAAATAATCTAATACTCTAATTGCAAATTGGCTTCTTACTTTTGGAACTAGTTTAGTAATTTCTTCTTTAATTGCTTCAGCACTTAAACCTTGATCTCTTAAATCTTTAGCTTTTAGTACTAATAAAGCAATCCCAGATGATAAGTTTAATGAATCTACTAAAAAGACGCGATCTTCTGGAAATTCTTGGCTTGCAACTAACGCACTTTGAAAAGTTGCAGATATTTTACTGCCAATACCTATATAAACAACATCAAATCCTTCTTTAATATATTGATCAAATGTTTTCATAAAATCACCTGGTGATATTGCAGCAGTTTTTGGCAATGTTTTATGTGTTTCAACTAATTCATATAATTCATTAGTCGTAATATCAATGCCATCCTGATAGGTTTTATTAGGAAATTGGACATAAAGCGGTAGACTTATTACGTCAATCTCCTTTAATAATTCTTTGCTTAAATCAGCTGTTGAATCGGTGATTATCTTAATTGCTCTCATAATTATTAATCCTTTCTAGTATTTCATTTTTAATATTTTCAATATTATTTTTTTCCGTATTTGATATTGCATAAAAATACGGTGGGTTTAACAATTTATTTTTTATTTCCTTTTCATGCTTAGGTCTTCTAGTTTTTGCAATTTTATCATTTTTTGTTGCAATTACAATAATTTTCAAATTAAGCGATAAAAGAAAATTATAAATATCTAAATCATCCTCTGTTGGACCTACTTTAAAATCAATCAATAATAATACACTAACAATTTTAGGGTGATTTAATAAAATATTTTCGATCATTACAATGAATTCATCTTTTGTACTTTTAGCTCTTCTCGCATAACCATAGCCTGGAGC
>DUUA01000042.1 GCA_012841765.1 Acholeplasmataceae bacterium | reverse complement strand
TAATTGTTGCTTCAACTCCATCTTTATGGGTTCTTTCCATTCCATGAGATGCAGTAACACCTGGTCCTATTAAAGCACCTTTAATATCATTTCCTGCTCTATATGCAGCTGATACATCAGAGCCATAATATGGATAAACATCTACTCCGTGATTTAATTTTTCTTTTTCAGCAATATTAATAAATTCATTTGTAATATTAAAATCATAAGGCCCAGAAGAATCTTTAACACAAATAGATACGTCATATTCAGTGCAGTTTAAATCTTTTCCAACACAACCCATATCAACAGCAATTAACTCATCAGTTTCCGGGATGTTACTGCCGCCGTGTCCAGTTTCTTCATATGTTGAAAATAAGAAGTTCAAATTAGAATTAGGAGTAATATTATTTTTATTAAGATAATCAATAACATTAAATAAAATAGCAACGCTAATTTTATCATCTAAGAATCTAGATTTAATAAATCCGCTTTCTGTTATGGTTGTTTTTGGATCAAGAGCAATGTAGTCTCCCGTGCTAATTCCAATTTTTTCAACATCCTTTTTATTTTTTACAACTTCATCAATTCTAATATGCATGTTTTCTTCGTTTCTTGGTGCAGTAGATGCATCTTTGTATACATGGCTTGAAGGAGAGTTGGAAAGAAATGTTCCTTGGAATTTTTTTCCTTTCCTAGTTATAATTGTACAATATTCTCCATCATATGTTGGTAAGATAGGTCCACCTAAAACACTAAATGTTAATGTTCCATCTGATTTAATACTTCTAACCATTGCTCCTAAAGTATCTATATGAGCAGTAAAGGTGATTGTATAATCAGATTTACCTTTTATAGGAACAATAATATTCCCTTTTTTATTTTTATAATATTCTAATTTTCTACAATTAAGTTCTTTTTCTAAAAATTCAGCAATTTCAACACTATAGCCTGTGGGGCTTTGTATTTCTAATATTTTTTTAGCAAATTCTAAAGTTTTATTCATTCTTTTTCTCCCTTGATATTTTTAATATTTCTTGTAATTCTAATTTTGAGAATTTATATTTTTTATTACAGTAATTACAAACAGTTTCAGCAACTCCATCTTCATTAATAATAGCTTCTATTTCTTGTGTTCCTAAAGAAATAATTCCATTTTTAAAACGTTGTTTATTGCAGTCACATTTGAAAGTCGGTTTAATTTCTTCAATTATTTTAAAATCAGGGAATAGATATTTTAGTATTTCATTTAGATCATTATATTTAAGAAATAATTTATCAATATTGTATATTTCTTCAAGTTTTTCTTGAATATAAATTAATACATTTTCTGTATAACCCGGTAATAATTGGACCATTATTCCCCCGGGGGCTTCTAAATTAGAAAGTCCTAAGAAGGTAATTATTTGTTCGCTATTAATATAATAATCCATAAAATTATCTTGTATTAAAGGATAAGTAAGTGGAACTGTGGAAACAAAAAGATTCTTAAGTTCTAGGTCTTTAATAATATCAATGTTTCCATTTACCCCTAAAGTTAATGATTCGCTTATTTTATTGTTAGGCAAAACTACGTTTGGATTATCAACATAACCTCTGAGAATGCCATAACTGTTTGTATCAACAACTACATTACCAATAGGTCCTTTACCATTAAGTTTGATTGTTAAGGATTGATCTCCTTTTAAAGTACCACCCATAAGAACAGCAGTTGATAAAACTTTTGATAAAACTAGTCCAGAGTTTGCGGACAATTTATGGAGTTTATGTGCTTCTTCATAAACAGTTTTTGTTTTTGTTATATAAACTCGTATTTGATTGTCTAAAGCTAAAGCTTTAATTAGTATATCCATTTTAATCACCTTTTATAATTATAACATAAATTATTATATTTGGTAATAGAAAACATTTCAAAAAAAATCAGAAATATGTTATACTAATAACATATTAAAAGGAGATTAAAATGGATAGAGTAATAGTAAAAGGTAAATTTGATAAAAATATAAATAAAAAATATTATAGATTTCATGCATTTCATAAATCAATATCTATATATATGGTTATTTTATTAGGTATTGCTGTTTTGTATATGGCTATATCTACAACTTTAAAAGCAACAGCAGAAACAACTAGCACAACAATCATTTTCACATGGGTTTTAGCTTCGTTCACTTTCTTATTTGCTCCTGTATTAATGTTAATGGGAATTAATAGAAATGTTTCTAAAGAATCTAAATTAAGGGAAGATTCATTGGAAACAGTAATAATAACGAAAGCTAAAATTGAAAGAAAAATCGAAGGTACGGATGGTAGTCTTGTTTTTGGCTGGGAAACGATAGATTCTGCATATGAAATGGAAGATATGTTTTTATTATATGTTAATAAGGATGCCGCTATAGTTTTGGGGAAACAATATTTTATTGAAGGAGATAATGAGATTCTTCGTAAAATGATTAATTTTGGGATGATACCAGGAAAAAAAGGAAAGATTAAGTTTAAGTCATATCTTAAAAAGAATAAAAAAGGATTAAATAATTCGGAGATTTCTAATGATTAATTCTCATGAATATAAAGCTTATTTGAATGAAAACAATGATTTTCTTCAAGCTTTTCAAAATGCTAACTCACTTACATATATAAGATTATCTAATTTAATAAAATTATTAAATATAATTGTTGATATGGACAAAAGAAAAATGAAAATAAGCGAAGAATTAGAGATAGTTTTTGATTCGGGCTTTACTTTTTTAACAGAGCAGATCGAAGACATTAAAGTATATTATTATAAGTTTTTTGATGAAGATTTTGATTTGTTATTTAAATATGAACATTTAATTAATGTTTATTTAACATATGAAGATTTAATGGTCTGTATTAAAGAACAAAGTAAATTAGAGGAAAACACAAAAAAGGTAATAAATGATATCTTATGGGAAATAGAGGATATTTTGAGAAACAAAAAGGAATTATCTAATGAAAGATTTCAAGAAATTGATGATATTATTTTAGATATATCTATACAATATCCTAATGTAAAAATAACATTAGAAATTTTAGAAGAAATATATGATCAATTGGCAAATTAAAAGACGCATTTTGCGTCTTTTTTTAAAAATCAATTATTTATTTCTCATATGCGGGAATAAGATGATATCTCTTACTGAATCAACATTAGCAAGCAACATACAAGTTCTGTCAATTCCGATACCTAAACCACCTGTTGGTGGCATTCCATATTCTAAAGCTTCAACGAAATCAATATCCATTTCATTTGCTTCATCATTGCCTAGTTCTTTTTCTTTAATCTGTTTTTCAAATCTTTCTCTTTGATCTATTGGATCATTTAATTCAGTAAATGCATTTGCATATTCTTTTGTATTAATAAATAGTTCAAATCTTTCTGTAAACCGTGGATCCTTTTCACTTTTTTTAGCAAGGGGGCTGATATCTAGAGGATGTCCATATAAAAAGGTTGGTTGAATTAATTTTTCTTCTACATATTTTTCAAAAAATAAATTAACAATATGACCAAAAGCTTTTTCATGTTCTTTCAATTTAAAGTTATGCTCCTTAGCAAGGCTGATTGCTTCTTCATTAGAAACTGTAAAGAAGTCAATATTAGTAGCTTCTTTAATAGCATCTACCATATGAATCCTTGCAAATGGTTTTGCAAAATCTATTGTAATTCCTTGATAAGTAACTATAGTTGTTCCAAATAGATTAGTAGTTAAGTGTTTAAATAATCCTTCGATTATTTCCATCATGCCTTTCATATCGGAATATGCTAAATAAGCTTCAATAGTAGTAAATTCGGGATTATGAGTAGAATCCATTCCTTCGTTTCTAAATAGTCTTCCAATTTCATAAACTGCTTCCATGCCTCCTACAATTAATTTTTTTAAAGGTAGTTCGGTAGCAATTCTTAAATAAAAATCCATATCTAAAGTATTGTGATGAGTAACGAAAGGACGAGCAGTAGCACCCCCAAGAATTGGTTGTAAAATTGGTGTTTCTACTTCAACAAATCCTTGTGAGTCAAAGAAATTTTGAATACTTCTAATAATTCTTGGTCTTAAAAATGCTATTTTTCTAGATTCATCGCTCATAATTAAGTCAACATAACGATGTCGTCTGGCTTCTTCTTTATCTTGTAATCCATGGAATTTTTCTGGAAGTGGTCGAAGGGCTTTAGTAAGGTGAGTATATTTACTTGCCTTAATTGATAATTCACCCATGTCAGTTTTAATTATTTCCCCTTCAATACCAACAATATCTCCTAAATCACATTTTCTATAAAGGTTGTATTGTTCTTCGCCAAGCATATCTTCTCTTAGATAAATTTGTATTTGTCCAAATTTATCTTGAATATGCATAAAACCAGCTCTGCCTTTTCTTCGCTTAGTCATTATTCTTCCGGCAATTATAGCTGATTTAGCTAAATCATGTAATTCTTCTTTAGAATTATTATCATATTGTTCTCGTAATTTTTGAGAATTAGTTGTTCTTTTGAAAGAAGAACCAAAAGGATCAATGCCTTTTTCTCGTAGTTCATTCATTTTTTCTCTTCTGACAATTTCTTGGTCAGTAAGATTACTTTCATTATACATATGTTCACCTCATTCATTTTATATAATTGTACTAAAGTATTATAACATATTTGTGAGAATATTCAATTTATTTTGTTTTGATATAATGAAAAATCATGTTATAATTTATAAGAGGTATTTTATGATATTTATTTATTGTACAGTAGGGTTGGCTTTAGTGTATATTGTATATATGAATTTAATTAACCCAATAATTATTTATGCAAAAATAAAAGATAATTTTGGTCTCTTAAAAGAGAAATATAATTTCTCGTTTTGGTCATCTGATAATAAAAATTATGATTATGTAATAAAAACTGAAAACAGTAAACTGTTAATAAGAGTTTTAGTTATTCCTTCTAATTCAGCAATAACTGTTAATTCTAGGAATACTTGGGCACTTTCCTGGGGTGGAAGGACTAAAAATAAAGGAAGACAGAAAAAAAATAAAAAAATTCTAGATAACATGACTGGATTTTTAAATATGAAAGTGAAAAAAGAAGAGATAAAAATAATATATTTATATAAAACTACTGAAAAAATTCAAAAGCATTTGAATGAATCTGATATAGATATTTTTGAATTTGGGGATTGGTGTTATGATTATAAAATTACTAGTCACAAAACATTAATTAAAGATTTTTTAAAACTTAAGGAGAATTAAAATATGAAAAAAATAATGTATATGCTAATAACGGTTGTCTCTTTTTTGATGATTTCTGGGTGTAACCGAACTGTAAAAGCTGATATTTATGCTACTGTTTATCCTGTTGAATTTATTGTAAATGAAATAGCAAAAGAAGAGTTTTCTGTTACAAACGTTTATCCTCGAGGTTCTAATGTTCATGATTATGAATTAGCAATAAAAACGATTGCTAACATGACAGAAGCCCAGGCAATATTTTATGTAGGTTTAAATTTAGAACCAGCTATTTGTAATGGGGTTAACACTACGTTTAAAAATGTAAATACAGTCGCTTTAACAAATGGTATGCCTGGTCTTATAACAGGAAGTGACCATGACCATTCTCATGATGACCATGTTGAAGATGAGAATGTAGTTAAGTATTATGATCCGCATGTTTGGACTGATCCGCTTAAAATGATTCATATGGCTAATATTGTAAGAGATGAATTAATAATTTTGAAACCAGAAAAAGAAGATTTTTTTAGAGAAAACACTTCAGCTCTAGTTATTAAGCTAACCTTATTAGATGAAGAAATTAGTTCTGTAATAAATGACTCTAGTGTTTTAAATAAGGTAATTATGGTAGATCATAATGCTTATAATTATTGGGGTAGATATGGACTTGAAATTTTAAAAACTAGACAAACAAATGATACTACAGATGTTTCTCCTGCAGAATTTCAAGCAACAGTAGCTATGGCTAAAGAAAAAAATATTAAGTATGTTATTACAACTAAAAATGAAGCTGCTAATGAAGAATTAATAAATAAAATTGTTAGAGAAATTGAAGGGCAGAAAATTGATATGCACAATCTTTCAACAATTACTATTTCTGAATATAATTCTGAAGAAAATTACTTCACAATAATGGAAAGTAATATTAGAGTTCTTCAAGAAGTCTTACCAAAAAAATAAAGAAAATACGTCTAAATTGACGTTTTTTCTTTTGATTTTTAAAGCCAAAAAGGCTTGCAATTTAAAGCCGAACGTAGTATAATAACATAGCAGTTTGGAAAAGAGACTGTTTGTATGGTGGGGTAGCGAAGAGGCTAAACGCGGTGGACTGTAAATCCACTCTCTTAGAGTTCGGCAGTTCGAATCTGTCCCCCACCACCATTTGATTTTATTAATGTAGGGCTATAGCCAAGCGGTAAGGCAACGGACTTTGACTCCGTCACCCGATAGTTCGAATCTATCTAGCCCTGCCATTTAAAAATATTTGATCCCCTTATTTTAATAAGGGGTTTTAATTTTATAGATACTTTACAAATATAGTGATATCGGTTATAATTAATGAAATATAATAAGCGAGGAGCAATATGGAAACTTTAAAATTAGAAAATAATAAAACTAAAATGATTGCTCACCGAGGGTTAAGTGGTCTTGAAAAAGAAAATACGGCAATTGCTTTTATTGCAGCAGGTAATAAAAGTTATTATGGAATTGAAACAGATGTCAGATTAACTAAAGATGGCGAATTTGTAATTTGTCATGATGATAAATTACAAAGAGTAGCTGGTGTTGATATGAGTATTTCAACTTCTTCTTATGATGAACTTAGTTCTATTTGCCTTTTTGATTTAGAAACAGGAAGACCTAAAAACTATTTAAAAATACCAAAACTTACTGATTATTTAGAAATTTGTAAAAAGTATGAAAAAAGAGCTTTTATTGAAATAAAGGAATTGTTTTTAGAAGCGGATATAGTTCGTTTAATTAATTTAGTTAAACAACATCATTATCTTCATAGTACTATTTTTATTAGTTTTTACTTAAAAAATTTACAATTAGTCAGAAAACAAAATTCTGAAGTTCAACTTCAATTTCTAACAACTGATTTAGATAATAATATAATTAATGAAGTAAGAAAAATTAATGCGGGGATAGACATTGAGTATCAATGTTTATCAAAAGAACAAGTTGAATTATGCCATCACCATAATATAGCTGTTAATGTTTGGACAGTAAATAATCCAATCGTTGCTTTAATGTTAATAACCTGGAATGTAGATTTTATCACTACAAATATATTAGAATAATGTATAAAAAATTTTTTTATGTTTTTTTAACTGTGATTGGAGTTTTAGGCTTGATTAGTTTGTTTTTTCTTGTAGCTAATTATGAAAATATTAGTGAATTTATGAAACTTTGGGGTTTTATTATTATTGGATATTTATCTGTAATGGCATTTGCTTATGGTTTTTATAAATTAAAACATTAAAAGATATTTAATTTGAAATATCTTTTTTTTATCATTTGTTGTATAATGAAAAATGAGGTGATATTGTGACATTAGAAAAAACGGATTTAAAAATTTTTCAGTTAATTGAAAAAGAAAAAGAAAGACAAAATAATAATATTGAATTAATTGCATCGGAAAACTTTGCATCAAGTTCGGTTATGGAAGCTCAAGGGTCTTTATTGACAAATAAATACGCTGAAGGATATCCTGGGAGAAGATATTATGGAGGATGCGAAGTAGTAGATGAAGTTGAAGATTTAGCAAGAGAAAGATTAAAAAAATTATTTAATGTGAAGTACGTTAATGTTCAACCTCATTCAGGCAGTCAAGCAAATATGGCTGCTTACCGTGCTATAATTGAAAAAGGTGATACTGTTCTTGGTATGGCACTGGATCATGGTGGGCATTTAACTCATGGCAATCCTCTTAACTTTTCTGGTATTGATTATAATTTTGTTTCATATTATGTTTCTAAAGAAACTGAAGTAATTGATTATATGGAAGTTGAGAAAATAGCACTTGAATGCAAACCAAAATTAATTGTTGCTGGGGCAAGTAATTATTCAAGAGCGATTGATTTCAAAAGATTTAAAGAAATAGCTGATTTGTGTGGTGCTTTATTAATGGTTGATATGGCCCATATTGCTGGATTAGTTGCAGCAGGAGTTCATGAGAGCCCTATTCCTTATGCTGATATAGTAACTAGTACTACTCATAAAACTTTAAGAGGTCCTCGTGGAGGAATAATTCTGACAAATAGTTTTGATATATATAAGAAGATTAATAAGCTAATATTCCCTGGAATTCAAGGTGGACCGCTCATGCATGTAATTGCTGCAAAAGCTGTTGCTTTTAAAGAGGCATTAACTGATGAGTTTGTAAGTTACCAAAAACAAGTTGTAATTAATGCTGCATATCTTGCTGAAACTCTAAAAAAATTAGGTTATGTAATTGTAAGTGGTAAAACAGATAACCACCTATTTACTATAAATGTTAAAAAGAGTGTAAATATCACAGGAAAAGTTGCTCAAGAAGTTCTTGATTCGGTTGGAATAACTACAAATAAAAATACTGTTCCTTTTGATGATGAAATGCCAATGATAACAAGCGGTATTCGAATAGGTAGCCCTAGTGTTACTTCCCGAGGAATGAAAGAAAGTGAAATGAAAGAAATAGCTTTACTTATTGATGAGACTTTAAAAAATTATAAAAATAATGAAATTATTAAAGAAATTAAAAATAAAGTATTGGCTCTTACAAAAAGATTTAATGTTTATAAATAAAGAAAAGTAAAAACTGCTTACTATAGAATAAAGCAGTTTTTATTTTTTGGGAATGTTTATTATAATTACTTGTAATTATAAGTGTAAAAGATTAAAAATTCTTTATTTTATAGTTATAATATGGTAATATAGATAAAGAGATGGTGAACTTATGAAAAGCATTAATCAAAGATCATTAGAATTACATGAAAAAAATAAAGGAAAATTAGCAATCAGTTCAAAGGTTCCACTGGAAAATTTGGATGATTTATCTTTAGCATATTCTCCTGGAGTTGCAGCACCTTGTGTTGAAATTCATAAAAATAACGAAGATGTTTATAAATATACCTCAAAGGGAAATATGGTTGCTGTTATTACAGATGGTTCAGCTGTATTGGGTTTAGGCAATATTGGTCCTTTGGCAGCTTTACCTGTTATGGAAGGTAAATGTTTATTATTTAAAAAATTTGCTAATGTTGATGCTGTTCCAATTTGCTTAAATACGCAAGATCCAAAAGAAATTATTAGCATTGTAAAGAATATCGCTCCAACATATGGAGGCATTAATTTAGAAGATATATCTTTTCCTCGATGTGTTGAAATAGAGGAAACATTAAGAGATGAACTTGATATTCCGCTTTTTCATGATGATCAACACGGAACTGCAATAGTTGTTTGTGCAGCATTAATTAATGCTTGTAAGTTAGTGGGTAAAGAAATAGAGAAATTACAAATTGTTATAAGTGGTTTAGGAGCTGCTGGAAGCGCCATTGCTAAATTATTAAGGCAAATGGGTGCTACTAAAATTTATGCTACTAATTCTCGTGGCGCAGTTAGTAAACTAAAAAACAATAATGAATTAATTAATAAATTATTAAATGAACATATCATTGATACTTTTGATATGGAAAATGCAAATTTAAAAGAAATTATAAAAGATGCAGATTGTTTTATTGGTGTTAGCGTTAAAGATATACTTACAATAGATATGGTTAATTCAATGTCAGAGAAACCGATTGTATTTGCACTTGCTAATCCTGACCCTGAAATTTCTTATGAAAATGTTAAGAAGAGTAATGCTTTTATTTATGCGACTGGCAGAAGTGATATTTATAATCAGATTAATAATGTGCTAGCATTTCCAGGAATCTTTCATGGAGCGTTTAAAGCAAAGAGTAAAAAAATTACTGATGAAATGTATGAGACTACTGCTAGAGCAATTGCCAACTTGATAAAGGATAAAGAAATTACAAGAGAATATATTATTCCTTCGCCATTTGATGAAAGAGTAATGGAAGCTGTAAGTGATGCTGTTTATAAAAAGGCGAAAGAACAGGGAATTTGCCGATAAGGAGTCGATTATGAGATATCGTTTGGAAAGAGATAAAATAGGAGAATTACAACTTCCAGCTGAAGCGTATTATGGAATTCATACTGGTAGAAGCAAAGAAACATTTGCTCTTACTAAACATGGCTTGAATCGTCAAATGATTAAAGCTCTTTCAAATATTAAAAAAACAGCCGCAAAAACTAATTTACAAATGGGATTACTTGATAAAAAAGTTGCTGAAGCTATTATTTTAAGTTGTGATGAAATTTTAAATGGTCGCTTACATGGCCAGTTTATAACTGATCTTATTCAAGGTGGTTCAGGTGTTAGTATGAATATGAATGCCAATGAAGTTCTTGCTAACAGAGCAAATGAAATGTTAGGTGGTAAAAAAGGTATTTATGATTTAGTACATCCAACTAAAGATGTTAATTTAAACCAATCAAGTGCCGAAGTTGTTTTGCTTGCAGGAAAAATGACTAGTATAAAATTAATTAAAAAGTTTTTGACTGAAGCTAAGAAATTATCTAATTCATATGGAACAGTAATTTCTAAAATGAAATTTCAAAGAGATGACCAGTTTTCTCTTACAAATGAATTTAAAGCTTTTAAGAACTCTTTAGATCGAGATATAAAAAGAATAGATAAAAGTTTAGAATATTTTCACGAGATTAATATTGGGTCTAGTTATTTTGAGACACATAAACGTGTAGATGTTAATTACATTAAAACATTTATTAAAAATTTAAATGAACATTTAGGTGAAAACTTTGTTCAAGCAAAAGAAATAATAGACAATTCAAGAAATTTAGATTGTTTTGTTATTGCTTCTTCAGCTTTAAGAAATTTAGTGATTAATTTATCGAAATCATCATTTGATATGAGAAAAATGATTGATGATGGGAAAATAAGTATTCCACCGATTCATGAAGTTGGAGTTTCAGGGGAAACCAATCCTGTTGTTTTAGAAATGGTTAATCAAATATCATTTTATATTATGGGTAATGATATAACTATTGCTAGATCAGTAGAGGCCGGAGAATATGAAAAAAATATCTATCTTCCGATGATATTTGCCTGTTTATTTGAAATAATAAATTTAAGCAGAAGAACAATTAGGACATTAAGGGAAAGAGTTATCGAAGGGATAGTTATTATAGAAAAATAAAAGGCGCATTATGCGCCTTTTTTTATAATAAGAATTTCATCATTTTAAGAGCTTCATAATAATCTTCAGTGTGAAAATTAATTCTGTCAGTGCCAAATAGTGTGGCGCCTGGATAGAAAGAAGCTTTGTAAGCTTCATTGAAATTCTTATATTGAATTTCAATATCAAAAGATTTTGGAAGTTTGATAATGTTTTTCTGTAAATCTTTTTTAGAGAGACTAATTTTAACTTTTTCTTGAATTTCAGCATTCGTTATGTTTGGATGTCTTGATATTACAGCTCCATGAACCCCTTCTTTAGTTGCAACTACCTCAATGTTTGAATTGAGAGATTTAACATTTCTAGTTAGTAGTGCATCTCCACTTAAGAAAGCTACAGGGATTCTCAAGTATGCTGCATAAAATGCATTGATTAGGAATTCACTAGCTAATATTCCATTAATTTTAATATGATGAATTTGTGTGTTCATTGTATGTGACAGTGGATTTCCATCTGATCTAGAGGGACTATGATATCCAATAAATACAACAGCATCATAAGAATTATCTAATGAAGCCATCATTGAACAAGGACCGCCTTCCCAACCACGATGTAGTTTTACATATTCTGGTAGTTGGCTAAATATAATATTCCTGGCATTATCATGAGCATCCTTAACTAGTATTTCTTTTGCCCCAGCTTCATAGGCTCCAATGCAAGCTCTTTTAACTTCCTCAGTCATTTGTTTTCTGAAAGTTTCATAATCATCTCCAGGTACTGTTTCTTTCCAATTTGCGATATTGTTCACTCCTTCAATATCAGCGCTGATATAAATTTTCAATTAAATCCTATCTTTAAACCTGTTTTTACAACTCCGGTTGTTATTGGCGGAGAACAAGAAGTAAGGACCGCGAATGAAACTCTCGAAGTTTCTTCAGTTGTCATGTCTGTTACTGTAGGCTATTCTTCCAATGCAGATATGAAACCGGATAATT
>DUUA01000041.1 GCA_012841765.1 Acholeplasmataceae bacterium | reverse complement strand
TATAACGCATAGTAATAATAATAACATTGCTGAAAAAACTTTAAAATTAGCAACAAAAATCGCAGAGCGTGATAATCAGCCTCTTGATTATGGGTATTATTATTTGTATCTAATGCAACAAGAAAATTTAACTGATGAGCAACTTCAATAAATGGCTTTAGTTGATGAATCATTTGAAAGATATATAAATAAAAAAATGCGGAGGTAATAAATTCGATGAAACTTGCTAGCGAGATTGTTCAAGTTGGAAAGTTAAAAAATTTTGTAAATGAAAAGGCAAAAAAATTTATTGGGTTAGATATTGAAACGGTTGAGAATGATATTTTTCTAATCGGTTGCTATGATTTAGATAATAAATATACTTATGCACTAGATAATTTTATTGATTTTTTGTTTACAAAACTAATATATTGTTGTAAAAACAACTCACATATTGCAACGTGGACTAAATACGATAACACGCAAATTTTAAAAATTTTATTAGATGAATTAAAAGATGAAACATTAATTAATAGCGTATTAAATAAAATTAATAAGATTAGTGCTAGATATAATAAACGTTTAATAAAGTATACAGAACCACCGTTATTAACATTTAAATATAAAACGTTTATAATTAACGTTGAGAATATTATTAGAGATTGTATCCTATTTAGAATTATTGATAAAAATAATAATAGTAAAGTTGTTTGGTCCTATAATATAAAAAATATGTATCCTTCCTATACTTTGGAAGAAGTTTGTAAAGATGCTAATTTTAAGTATTATAGTAAAATATCTAGTAATAGTCATATTATAAATAAAGATAAATTTAATACAGATAATGAATATAAAAAAATGGTTATATTATCAAATAATCTTGATAGCAGAATAGCAAAAGATTTAGCATATAAATTAGAAAGTGATTTCTTCACAATATTTCAATCTTACCCTAATAATTTAATCAGCGCTGGAAGTTTAGCGAGGTCCAGTGTTATATCATTATCAAAATTATTAGAAAGACCTATCAATAAATTAAATATTAATGATATTTTGGACCTAAAAAATAATGATTTACATAAAAAATTGTTAGATTATTCAATGCGAGCATACCACGGTGGAAAAATTGATAGTTATGTAATAGGCTATACAAAAAAGGCTTATATTATAGACATCACAAGTGCTTATCCTAGCGCGTTGTATAACTTAAAGGGCTTTGATGATATTCTTATCGATTATAAAAAATCAATTGATTTTGATGTTGATTATTACGACTATCTTTTTATAAAATGTAATTTAAATATAAAAAATGAAAATCTTTCTACACCATTTATTATTGAAAATCCTTTAAATAATGCAAGTAATTTATCGCCGTATGGCCATTTACAAAATATAGTCATAACTAAATATGAATATGAATTTATATTGCAAAATAAAGAAGATATAGAAATTGATATTATAGACTTAATCGGTATAAAATGTTATGGTGATTATTCAATCTATCGTTATATCATTGATAAATTATTTAATTTAAGATTACAATATAAAAATCAAAATATGAATACTATATCAAATCTATTAAAGCTGATTATTAATTCTTTATATGGAATTAACTATGAATTGACCGACACTTATAATATGAATGAAAATGAAAAACTTGTTAATATAGGATATCGGAGTGGTGATTTCTTTAATCCAATAATCGCTAGTCATATAACTAGTAAAACAAGGACCGAAATATCAAACATGAATAATATTATTACTAAACGTGGGGGGAAAGTTTTATTAAATATGACCGACAGCATAATGTATGAGGGTGCTAATATAGAAGATTTATGCAGTAAAGAAAAAGTGTTAGGAAAGTTTGACTATCCTCAAGAAATAACTGATATTATAATTTTAGGTTGTGGAAGATATGAATATAAGAAAGATGCTAAATTTAAAGTGAAAACAAGAGGCTTTACTGCTGATAAGAAAAATGAAAGTTTTTATAAAGAGGTTTTAACTAACGGTGGAGTTATAAAAAATCATAATTTTATTACACCGTTTAAGGCGACAACATACAGCAAAAAATTTAAGCGTGATTTTACTTATAAAGATTTAGGATTAATTTTTGAAGATGAATATATTTTGAACCCTTTTAACTTGGGGGGTAAAAGACTTATTGAAAATTATAATGT
>DUUA01000040.1 GCA_012841765.1 Acholeplasmataceae bacterium | reverse complement strand
TATCGATTCTTTTATATCGGGTATCTATTAGTTTCTTCCCTCTTAATATTATTTAGTACCTCTATTATTTCTAATGAACAAGTAATACCTAATTATATATATATATTTATTGCCATCACAACTATTCAAACATTTATAATTGCTTATTATGAAAATTTCCGATTAAGCGCCATTTATTTAAATATTAATGGTGATAGGATTACTTGGCTAATATCATCTGTAATTTTTGGTATATTAAATTGTATAATTAATTTATTATTGTTATTTCTTTTAAACTTTTTATTTAATAAATATTCTGCAATACCTCTTTTTCCACAATCAGATATTTTTATTTATCTTTTTATTAGTTCTATTTACACATTAATTTATTCACTTAGTAGTTTATTAGGTATTGTTAAAACACATAAAAAAATAACATTTAAAATATTTTTGACAACTGTCTTAATATTACTAATTGTTCTTTTTCCATTCGTTACAACCATCATGCTTGATTGGAAAATATTCTTATTTCAACCCGGAATTAATTACTTGTTAATTTCTATTATATTTTATGTTTTAGCACTATTTCTTTATTCAGTTTATTATTTAAAAATTATAAAAATGAATATTTAAAAAAGCAGATTATTGAAATCTGCTTTTTTAAATCAAAATATATTTGCTATTGTTTGTACAATTCTTAGAATCAATTCAGCAACTAGCCCTCCAGCAATAAAGCTTATTACATAAACTAATATTCTAATTTGCCATGTTGAAGATTTACGAAAAACCTTTGAAAAATCAACTGCCTTTAAAGCTTTAAAAACAAACACTGAAGTAAGCACGAAAATAAATAGATACCAAATAGCAATTAATATTGGTTCTATACTAACTAGCATTATCATTTTATTCATATTTCTTCTGTTCTAGCCATCACAAATAATAAATCAGACAGTCTATTTAGATACATTAAACAAAATCTATTAATTTTGTTTTTAAGGGAATACTCCACAACACTACGTTCTAATCTTCGAACAATAGTTCTTGCTAAATGAAGAGTGCTAGAACCTTTTGACACGCCCGGAAGTATAAATTCTTTTAGTGGAGGCAAAAGTCCACTAAAATAATCTATTTTGTTTTCTAAATATGAAATATCAAATTCACTTATTTCATGTTCAATAGCAGAAATATCATAACCCAAAGTAAATAATTTACCAGCCGTATGTTTAATAAGTTCTTTAATATCTACGTTATTAACAAAATTATAAGCTACCATTAAAGCACTTTGAGCTTCATCGATATTCCCAGATACTTCAATAATTAAATCAGATTTTCTTACTTTTTCAGCTAATACTGTAGTAGTAAATTGATTATCTCCTGTTTTTGTATATATTTTCATACATCCACCTCTCATTAATAATTATACCATATAAATTAAAAAGCCAATAGTTCTATCTATTGGTTTTTTAATTGCTTAGCTAAAATGATTTCTTTACTTTTCATAAGTCTAATTATATTACTTCTTTCAGCATCATCTAATTTCTGAGCAATATATTTAACTGTTTCCTTTAAATTTGGAATCATAATATATTCAATAGCATTAACTCTTCTTCTAGTTTTTTCAATTTCATCAGCTAAAATATCACAAGACTTTTCTAACTCAGCAAGTTTTACTAATCTTGATTGCAGCTGTGATAATCCAATGATGGCTTCGTCAAGTTCAATTGGCGTAAATGAAAGTGAATAAGTTAAATCAATTTCTTGATTTTCTTCATATTCAATAACTGGAACAGATAAATTCATAATATTTCTTGAACTAGTTTTTAATTGTGAAGATTTTGTTGGAACAAGCAGTGCTTCATCAATAGCATCATTACTAATCTTTGTTCTAGCTTTTTGATATTGTGAATTAATCTTTGATAGTTCCTTGTCAATTTCTTCTCTTAATTTTTTAGTTTCTTTAATAATAAGCATAAATTGTCTAATCATTTCATCTTGCTTATCTTTTAGCAACTTATGCCCTCTGATAGAAATGGATAACTGTTTTTTAATTCGAGTTAACTCCATTCTAGTAGGGTTAACTTGCATTACAGCCATCTTATTCTTCCTCCTTGGAATAATACTTATCTAGAGTCTCATAACTAATTCTTTTTAATTCCGATCTAGGAAGTATTGTTAATAATTCCCAACCAATTCTTAAAGTTTCTTCAATATCTCTATTTATATCATATCCTTGTGAAACATATTTTTCTTCAAAAGATGTTGAGAATTTAGCATATAATTTATCAGTATCTGATAATGCAGAATCTCCTAAGATTACTGATAATTCTCTTGCTTCTTTTCCTCTTGCATAAGCAGCAAATAACTGATTCATCGATTCAGCATGATCTTCTCTTGTTTTATCTTTACCAATTCCTTTATCTTTTAATCGACTTAGCGATGGCAAAACATCAATTGGGGGTTGAATACCTTTAAGGTATAAATCTCTAGATAATATTATTTGCCCTTCAGTAATATAACCTGTTAAATCAGGAATAGGATGAGTCTTATCATCTTCTGGCATTGTTAGAATAGGAATTTGAGTAATACTACCTTTTTTACCTTTAATTCTTCCAGCTCGTTCATATAAAGAAGCAAGGTCAGTATACATATATCCTGGATATCCTCTTCTTCCTGGAACTTCTTTTCTAGCAGCAGATACTTCTCGTAAAGCTTCAGCATAATTGGTAATATCTGTAATAATTACTAAAACATGCATTCCAAGTTCAAAAGCTAAATATTCAGCACAAGTAATTGCCATTCTAGGTGTTGCTATTCTTTCGATTGCAGGATCATTTGCTAAATTCATAAATAATACTGATCTGTCAATTGAACCTGATTTTTTAAAGTCCCTAATAAAGAAATCTGCTTCTTCAAAAGTAATTCCTACTGCCCCAAAAACAACAGCGAAATCAGCACTTCCTCCTAGTACTTTTGCTTGTCTTGCAATTTGTGCTGCAAGCTTTGCATGTGGAAGACCAGAACCTGAAAATATAGGTAATTTTTGTCCTCTAACTAGAGTATTTAATCCATCAATGGCACTAACACCAGTTTGAATAAATTCAGAAGGATAATTTCTAGCAACTGGATTCATTGGAACACCGTTAATATCAGCAGTATGCTCAGGAATAATTTCGCCACCACCATCAATGGGTGTACCTAGTCCGTCAAAAACTCTGCCTAAGATATCTGGTGCTAATTTTAATTCAATTCCTCTTCCTAAAAACATAGCTTTTGAATCGCTAATTTTTAATCCTTGGGAACTTTCAAATAACTGAACCAAAGCTTTATCATCATAAACTTCTAAAACTTTACCAATTCGTTCTTCACCATTTGCTTGTCTAATTTTCACAAGCTCATCAAATTTTATTCCAGTTACATGTTCAACAAGCATCAACGGACCAACAACTTCGGTAATTGTTTTATACTCTTTAGCCATTTGCAAGTCCTCCTTCTAATTTGTGATACTCATTTTCCATATCTTCTATTAGTTTTGCAGCAACTTTACTTACTTTATCTTCTTCAACATATTTTAATCTACCAATAGGTTCAATAACATCCATTTCCATAACATCATTAAAAGCAACATTGTTTTTAAGTGCTTTCTGTCCTAAATGATACCAATGAAGAATAGCTCTCATTATCAAATATTGTTTATGCAAAGATGTATAAGTATCAACATCATCAAAAGCATTTTGATGTAAATAATCCTCACGAATACTTCTTGCACATTCTAAAGTCAAGCGATCTTTAAAATCTAATGAATCAACACCAACAAGACGCACAATCTCACCCAAGCTAGATTCTTCTTGTAAAATTTTCTTAACTTCTACAACTTGAGCTGACCATCCTCTTTCAATATCTTCATCAAAATATGCTTTTAAATCATCTTCATATAAAGAATAACTTGTTAACCAGTCAATAGCTGGAAAATGTCTTTGATAAGCAAGACTTGCACTTAATCCCCAATAAACTTTTACAATTCTTAAAGTACCTTGAGAAACAGGCTCCGAAGTGTCTCCTCCAGGAGGAGAAACTGCTCCAATTGCACTTATAGCCCCAACTCTATCACTACTACCTAAACAAGAAACAATACCAGCTCTTTCATAAAACTCAGCAAGTCTGCTAGAAAGATAAGCAGGATAACCTTCTTCACCTGGCATTTCTTCAAGTCTTCCACTCATCTCTCGAAGAGCTTCAGCCCATCTAGATGTTGAATCAGCCATGATAGCAACTTTATACCCCATATCACGATAATATTCTGCAATTGTAATTCCAGTATAAATAGATGCTTCTCTAGCTGCAACTGGCATATTTGAAGTATTAGCAATTAAAACTGTTCTTTTCATTAAAGTTTCACCAGTTCTTGCATCTTTTAATTCCGGAAACTCATTTAAAACATCAGTCATTTCATTCCCACGTTCACCACAGCCAACATAAATAATAATATCAGCGTCAGCCCATTTAGCAAGTTGGTGTTGAACAACAGTTTTACCAGAACCAAAAGGTCCAGGAATTGCTGCTACTCCTCCAATTGCAATTGGAAATAATGTATCAATTACTCTTTGTCCGGTAACCATTGGTTGACTAGGAGATAATTTGTTTTTATAAGGTCTGCCTTTTCTAACTGGCCATTTCTGTAACATTGTTATTTCAACAATTTCATTATCTGAAGTTTTTATTTTAGCAACTTCATCAACAATAGTGAACTCACCATCAGTAATACTAATAATTTCACCACTAACATTAGGGGGTAACATTACTTTATGAATAACAGCTTTAGTTTCTTCAACTTCACCGATGATATCTCCACCAATAAGTTTATCGCCAACTTTCACAAGTTTTTTAAATGTCCATTTTTTTTCTCTATTTAATTTAGGAACATCAATTCCCAAGGGAATTCTGTCTCCTTCTGTTTCAGCAATAACATCTAGTGGTCTTTGAATACCGTCAAAAATACCTTCAATTAATCCCGGTCCCAGTTCTACTGACAAAGGTTCTCCTGTAAGATAAACAGGCTCACCAGGTCCAATTCCTGCAGTTTCTTCATAAACCTGAATTGAAGCTCGATCACCACGTAATTCTATTATTTCTCCAATAAGTTTCTTTTCACTAACTCTAACCACATCAAACATATGGACATCAGCCATATTTTCAGCAACAATTAGTGGTCCAGAAACTTTTGTTATTATTCCTATTTTGTTATTTAATTCATTAGGATTCATTTCCTTATCCTTTCTAAAATATATCAAAGCCAATAGCCTTTTCCACATTTTTCCTTACTTTTTCTATTCCTACACCTTCAACTTCTTCATTAATAGGAATAGGTATCACAACAGGAAAAGGTTTATGTTTGTATTTATCTAATATTTCAGTAATTTTACTATAAAGTTTTTCACTAATATAAACAATTTTACAACCATCTTTAACCATATTAAAAATATATTTATCTATTTCTTCTATATCATCAGTTACTAAAGTGTCTACGCCAATACCTTTAAAAATAGAAATGTTATTGTTCTCGCCAATTGCACATATCTTATTTGATTTGTTCATCTACATTACCGCCCTAATAACATATCAACACTAATTGTGGGATTTAAATATATTAGTTTAATATTAGTGATTTCAGTTTCTTTTTTTAAATAGTAATCAATTATTGGTCCCATACCAAAAATATCAAATTGATATTGTTCGACGATTTGTAATTTCAAATTATCAAGACTGAAATCAAAATTACTGATGTTTTTATCTTGAAAATATTTAGAAATTATTTCGCTTAGTTTTTCTTGGTAATAATTATTAAAAGTTTTAACAATTTCAGAATCAGTATTATGAAAAATATTAAAAAATACTTCTTTTGCTATTTTACCTTTAGGAAGTAACATCCTCTTCATTTCTTCTTGACTCCAAGACATTTTTTTAGTTCTAATGAAAGTCTTTAAATTAGAAAAATCAATAATCACTTCAAAGTAATCTTTTAAACTTTCAGATGATTTGATATTTGCAAAAATAAAATTAATTACTTCTTGTTCTATTAAACTGCTTACTTCTCTTGAAGTAAGATCTTCAGAAATTTTTGAATTAATTGCTGAAAAAAGTTTAATAAAACTTTTTGGAATCAAATCAAAATTACCAGTAAGTGCTTCTTGAACTGCTTCATTACTAAGAAGCCCTAGCTTATCTTCACTAAAGAAATTTTGTTCGAATAACTTAGCTTTACTAATTCCCTTTATTTTAATTAAATCATAAGATAAGTAAAAGATATCAATTATTTTTTTATCCACTTGCAAATTATTTAAAAACTTTTTAGTTTTAACTAGCTCTTGTTCTGTTAATTTTTCCAAACTAACATCATCTTTTGATTCTCCATAACCTAGATCAATTAGATTTTTAATAATTTCTTTCTTTTTCAACCCTATTAATTTTGTAAGTTTTTGTCTTGTTAATATTGTTTCAACTTTTGCACTAATTATTCCATTTGCATAAGGATAATTCATTTATCTTCCCTCTGAAAATAGTATTTTTGCAATCTCTGATTCATTATTGTCTAGAACTCTTTGTAGAATTGATTTATATGAACCATTAATATCATAATTTTTACTAATAATTATAAATCCTCCATCAATATCTGCTTCTTTATTTGATAAAACAAGATTATAATCTTTACCTAATTCACTATTAAGCAAATCTAAAGGTACTAAATCTTCTTTGCTTTTTTCAGAAGAAAATAGCTTTAAGTATTTATCATATTCATCTTTAGAAACTTTAATAGTTTCATTTCCAGATATAGTCTCACTTTTAATAATAGTTATAACATATTTCTTTAACTTTTCGTCCGTCATCTTCTGCATCTCTTGAAATGTAGAATCTAAAATTGAAATCATGATATTTTTTTTATCTTTTAAAATACTCATTTTTTCTTTTTGTTTTAAAACAGATTCTTTAGCAACTAATTGTTCACTTATACTTTTTAAAAAGTCTTCTTTTTTTGCTAATATTTCTGCTTCAACTTTATCTAAAATTTGCATTTTAATAGTTTGAGCTTCTTTTTTTCCAGCAAGAATTATTTTTTTAGCTTCTTCCTTGCCTTTTTCTTCAATCTTTTTATAAATATCTTGTTTTTCCATTAATAAAACCAAACTCTCTTAAATTCCAAAAATCAATAAAATTGAAACTAACAAAGTAAGAATGGCATATGTTTCTACCATAGCTGTTAAAGTCATACCTTTTACTGAAGCTTCTGGTTGCTTTGCAGTCATATGAATAGCTGAAGCTGCAACTTTTCCCTGACTAATTGCTGAAATCAATCCTACGATTGCTATCGGCATACATGCTCCAAAATAAGCCCAACCTTGAGATAATTCTAATGCAGCTGGAGAACCTCCTAGTAACCCTATTTGAACCATTAATAAAATTGCCGCAAGGAATCCATAAATTCCTTGAGTTCCTGGTAAAGCTTCAAGAATTAAAATTCTACCAAATAATTCAGGTTTTTCAGACATAACACCGTTAGCTGCCTTTCCTCCCATAGAAACACCAAAAACTGAACCAATTCCTGGTAAAATAGCAGCTAGTGCCGCTCCAATAATTGCAATAATTGTACCTGTAGTCATAATATTTTCTCCTTTTATTCAATAACTCTATATGTATATTCTAATTTTAATGATAAAGGGGTAAATGCATATCCACCACCTTCATAAAATTTCCCAAAAAACTCAACATATTGCAAACGCCCATCATGAACATAAGCTGACAATAAACCCATTGCAATATTAAATGTATGACCAATAATATAAATTATAATTCCAAAAAACACACCAATAATAGATCCCATTACCATACCTGCAAGTAAATTCATTACATAAGCGATAACTGCTGTTGATAAACTTAATGCAAGTATTCTCGAATAAGACAAAATATCACTCATGTATGATGTGATTCCATATAATCCTAATAATCCACCAGTTGCTTTTCCAAATATATTTCTTTTTGATCTGCCAGCAGTTAATAAAATAGTAACAACACCAAAACCAATTAATCCATAAACAACATAAATTGGAACTGGTAAGAAAATAAATCCTATTCCTATTAAGATAGCTACCCAGCTAAATTGATCAAAAATAGCATCCCAGGCTTTACCATTTTTTATTAAACCATAAGCTTTTGTTAATAACCCAGTTATAATATGAAGCCCACCAACAATAAGTGAAACAATTAATAATGTTAAAGGCTCTTCAATTGGCGCAACTAAAACTGGTTTCCACAATTCAAATCCAAAAATGCTTCCAAACATTACTCCCCAAATGATTGTTGAAATACCAGTATATGCAAACACTTGTAACATTTTCCTAGTGCCACCTCTTGGTTTTTTAATTTTAATAAATAAGAAACTAAATACAGACATAATTATTCCGTATCCAACATCTCCCATCATCATCCCAAAGATGATCCAATACCATATACTCATTACAGGATTAGGATCAATTTCTCCTTGAGCTGGTGTTGCAAACATATCAGTAATAGTTTCAAAAGGCTTTACTAGAGCATTATTCTCTATTTTTGTTGGAGGAACATCTCCCTCCTCTGGTTCAACAAAATTAATATCATAAAATGATGTAACTTTAGAAACAGTGCTTTCAATTGAACTGCATTTATTCTCAGGAACCCAACCTTCAAAATAAATAGCTTCCAATGTTCCTTTAAAAGGAGCATTATCTAATTCTTTTATTGAATGCATTTGATCACTGTAGAGTTCTATATCTTTCTGTTGTTTTGCAAGCCCAATAAACTTCTTTTCCAAATTACTAATTTCATCTTCTAAATTTTTAACTTCAAAACTAATATTATCTAAAACTTCTTTTGCTGTTTTATCAATTCTCGGTAAACTTATTTCTTGAAAATCATAAAATTTTAACTGACCATCAACTATAATTTCATCATCCAAATAAGTGAATAAAATTAAACTCCCCAATGTTGCTGTTGTTTTTTTAAATTCATAAACAACATTTAAATCTTCAATACTTTCAACAAATAATTTAAATTTATCATTACGCATAATACCTGTATGAACAAATGTATATTTTGTATTCTCCAAATCGTTCAATTTAAAAGAAAAATCTTTCCAAGGAAGATATACTTGCTTCTTTTCTTTTAAAGAAGAAATTTCATTTTCCATTCTTTCAATATCAAAGTTAATCTTCCTAATTTCATCAATTAATTCTTCGTTTTTTTCTTCCACATTAATAAAATCTTGATATTGCACTTCAGAAATTTCAGTAATAAATTTTTTCTTTTCTTGATAAGGTTGCAAAATTTTTAAAGATTCTTTAACTCTTATAATCGCATCATCAATTTTTTTATTATTAATATCTTGTTCTTCTTCTTGTTTTATTAACATTATATTGCCATTTTTTTGCAACGCCTGTAATAAGTTATCCTTATCTTCCTCTAGTACAACCAAATGTACTTTTTTCATTTTTACAATCATATCTCAAAAACCTTTTTTAAAATATAATTAATTGCTTCTGTCTGATTATTCTTAGCTACTTTTTCATTATTAGTTTTTAAATTTTCATACTGCTTATTAAATTTATCTTCAAGATCATTAATCTTGGTTTCTAAAGCAGCTTCTTCAACTTTCTTTTCTAATAAAAAATTATCATGTTTTTCTTCAGAAAGTAAATTAGCCTCTTTTTTAGCTTCATTAAGAAGGTCTTTAACTTTATTATTAGCTTCAATTTTTGCTAATTCCACCTTAACTTCTGTTTTTTTAATAGCTTTTATAATTGACATTTTTTCACCACCAATCTTTATTTATAATATAAAAAGAGTGCGTTTGCACCCCTGTTATTTTGTTCCGTACAAACGGTCACCACAATCGCCTAGTCCAGGGACAATATATCCTTTTTCATTTAATTTCTCATCTAATGCTGCTAAAAAGATATCGATATCAGGGAATTCTTTTTGAACCCTTTTTACTCCTTCTGGCGCTCCAACTAAACCAACGTAACATATATCTTTGCATCCCTTTGCTTTTAGTAATCTAAAGGCGTGACAAACACTGCCACCAGTAGCTAACATAGGATCAACTACTAATACTGTAGCATCTGCAATAATATCAGGAAACTTTGCATAATACTCTTCAGGCTCTAATGTTTCTTCATTTCTAAATACTCCAACATGACCAACTTTAGCAGTTGGTATCAAAGTAAGAATACTTTCTACCATTCCTAGCCCAGCTCTTAAAATAGGGACAATAACAACTTGTTTTTCAAGTTCCTTGCATTTAGCAAGTCCTACCGGTGTCATTATGTCTACTTCAACAGTAGGCAAATCTCTTGTAACCTCATACGCCATTAGCATTGCAATTTCTGAAACTGTTTGGCGAAAATCTTTGGTACCTGTTTTCTCATCACGAATCAATCCTAGTTTATGATGAATTAGCGGATGATTAAAAATAACTAATTTACCGTTCATTATTTTACTCTCCTTTATAATAATTTACTTATTATAACATAACTACACCATAATAACCACCAAATTTATTCGTTATATTTTAAATTTTCAGGTTTAATATTGTTTAGTAATTTTAAATAACTGTTTGCATATTCTTTAGCCTTTATTAAGTTATGATCCAAATAATTACCACATTCCCTACTACTTACACCAGGGATATTTCCTACATATTCTTTAATGAATTCAAACATTTGTCTAACTACATTAATAACATCTAGTGGTTCATACTTTCCAAACACCATTAAATAAAAACCTGTTCGACATCCCATTGGGCCAAAATACATTATTTTATTTTTAAAAATTAAATCATTTCTAAAATAAGTAGCTCCAAGATGTTCTAATGTATGAATTCCATCCGTTTCCATAACTTCTTCTTTATTAGGAATAGTCATCCTTAAATCAAAAGTTGTTACCCATTCATTATTATATCTATCTTGTCTTGAAACATATATACCTGGAAGTAAAACATCATGATTTACTTCAAAAGAAGATATTTTCTTATTCAAATGAAATCACTCCTTTTCTGATAACCTCAATAGTATCATTGGTAATATCAATAACAGTAGAAGGCACTTTTGATAAAGTGGCTTTATCAACAATTATATAATCGATATCATCTTTAAACTCTGATTCAATATCCAAAATATTTGATAATTCTCTGCCCCCGCTTTTATTAACTGATGTAGTAGCAAAAGGGCCAAATTGTTTTAATATCGATAAACTAATCAAAGAATTAGGCATTCTAAAACTAATTGTATTAAAATTATTTTTAATATTTACTTCTTTTCTTTTATTAAATATTATTGTTAATGGACCTGGCCAATATGTCTTGATAATATCATTAACAAAATTTGACCTATTAATAACAAACTCATCTATATCATCAACATTTCCAATTAAATTAGCAAGCGGTTTAATAAAATCTCTTCCTTTAATTTGAAATATTTTTTCAATAGCTTCAAAATCATTAATCATTGCACCCATTCCATAAACAGTATCTGTTGGGAAACAAATAACTTTACCAATTAAATCTTCTTTTTTAAATTTTAGAAAATCAACTAATTTGATTCTTTCCATAATTTCATTGTCTCTTCTAAATAATCATCGTTAGTAATAATTTCTTTGCTTTTTAAAGTCATTAGTTCTAACATTATTTTGTTTTTCTCAATACTATCTAAACCTGAATACTCAGTAGGTAAATTTTTGGAAATCAAATGTTCCTTAATATCAAATCCTGAATACTCTTCTTCAACATTCCTATAATATCGTTTATATACTTCTTTATTATTTCCTTTTACTATATCTTGAACACTGTCTGTTCCATGGTATTCATCACTTACTATTTGAGTATCAATTATGTTTTCTTCATAATTATTTGATTCAATAAATTCTTTAAAATTAAAAATGTTTTCTGTTTTATTTTCAATAGCAAACATTCCTTTTCCTCTTTTTTTATAATAAAATATTACAAAAACACAAACACCAATTAATCCTATAGATATTGCAATAATCACTTGCACCAAGTCAGCCTGTATATTAAAAGGTTTTTTTAATAACTTCAAACTTACAGAAGTTGTTCCTAAATTTTGTCCAACATTTGTACTATTAGCTTTAACTTCTTCTACTGTTTTTGGTTCCATACTAAACTCAAAAATAGTTGATTGTTGAATCAAATCCTTATTAAAAACGGAGACTTCATAACTATCAGCTTTATCAAGTAATAAAGAGACTACAGAAACATCTCCACGAGAAGTTTCTTTAGGATAATATAATCGCTCATTTTTAGTATTAATTAAATAAACTTTATAATTTCTAGAAACATCGTTAAAAAAGAAAATCCCTTGGTGTACTTTCCCATTGATTATTCCTTCAACAACAATAATGTCATAATAATCATTACTGTATTCTTGATAAGAATAGTCATTATAAGCTTCATCTATTTCATTTAAGTAATTTTCTTTGCTTTCACTAGCCGGCGATGCCCCTAGTAAAAATGATAAAATTACAACCATTAATAACTTCATATTCTATCCTCTTTAATTATTACTACTCTGTCTAGTCCTTGTAAGTCTTTGACTATATCTGCTTTTAAATCTAAATATTTTTTTGCTAAATTTTTTATTTCCTTTGCTTGAGTTGAGCCAATTTCAAAAATAATTAAAAAATTACTTTTTAAATGTTTTTTAATATTTCTTAGTATCTCTTCATAGAAATATAAACCTTTATTTTTAGAATATAAAGCAAGATGTGGCTCTTTTCTAACTTCATTACTTAATTCTTCATCAATGCTAATATATGGAGGATTAGAGATTATTACATCATAGTTTCCTTCTACATTACTAAATATATTACTTTCAAAAAAATTAATTGAAACCTTATTAAATAAACCATTACTATTTGCTATTTCTAAAGCATCTAAAGATATATCAACAGCATCAACTTTACTATAAATAAGGTGTTTTTTTAATGCAATTGCTAGAGCCCCAGATCCTGTTCCAATATCTAAAATATTATACTCTTTACTTAAATCTAAATTAGCCAAAACAGAATCAATTAATATTTCACTATCTTGTCTTGGTATTAAAACATGTTCATTGACAAATATTTTTAAACCATAAAAATAAGTATAACCAATTAAATACTGCACTGGAATATCATTATACAAATAATTCTTAAACAAACCTAATAATACATCTTCATTTTCTACTTGCTCAAAATATTTAAAAATTAACTCTGATTTTGTTAGATTATTATTATTTAAAACTAAAAAATCAATAGCTTCTTTTTCTTTACCTATCTTTTCAGCCTCTAATCGATATGTTTTTAATAATTCGTGATAAGTCATATTTTATATTTCTTTATTATCCAATTGTTTTCTTTGTTCATCAGTAATTAATGCTTCAATAATTGGATCAAGTTTTCCTTCCATTACTCTGTCAAGTTGTTGAATAGTAAAGTTTATTCGATGGTCAGTAACTCGGTTTTGCGGATAATTATAAGTTCTAATTTTCTCGCTTCTGTCACCTTTTCCCATTTTAGATTGTCTTTCTTGGCCTTCTGCTTCTTCAACTTCTTGTAACACTTGATCATATAAGCGGGCTTTTAAAACCTTCAATGCATTTGCTTTGTTCTCATGTTGAGACTTGGCATCTTGACATTGGGCAACTAAGCCTGTAGGTATGTGCGTTACTCTGACTGCAGATTTAGTCGTGTTAACACTTTGGCCACCAGGTCCTGATGAACAATAAGTATTTATTTTAACATCATTTAAATCAAAATCAATATCAATATCTTCTGCTTCAGGCATAACTAAAACAGTTGCAGTGGAAGTATGAATTCTTCCTGATGATTCCGTTTCTGGAACTCTTTGTACTCTATGCGCTCCAGATTCATATTTTAAAAATGAATAGACATTTTCACCTTTCATCATAAATTCAACTTGAGAAAAACCACCCATTTCAGATTCTTCTTCTGTCATCATTTCAATTTTCCAACCTTTGGCTTCGGCATATTTCATATACATTCTAAAAAGATCACCAGCAAAAATATTTCCTTCATCTCCGCCTGCAGCTCCTCTAATCTCAAAAATAACATTCTTTTCATCATTAGGATCAACAGGAATTAGCAACACTTTCAATTTTTCCTCTAATTTTATAAGGTTACTCTTTGCTTCTTCTAATTCAATATGCGCCATTTCAACAATTTCTTTTTCATCACTTTGCGTCATTTCATGCAAATCAGCGATTTCATTATTTAAATCTTTATATTTTTTATAAACAACAACAGTTTCTTCTAAACCTTTCAACTCTTTCATGAGTGTAGTCATCGTTTTTACATCACTTAGAATATCTGGTTGAGTTAACAAATTATTTATTTCTTTATATCTATGTTCGATTAATTCTAATCTCTCTAACAAATTAACACTCCTTAATTGTATTTTTTAGTTGTTTCAATAAATTTAACAATTGGTTCTTGGAAAGTTAGATTTAGATTACCAACTTCACCTTGTCGGTTTTTAGCAATAATTAACTCAACTCGATGAGATCTCGCTTTACTTTCAAGATTATCAGAATCTTTACTTGCTTTATGTAAGAATAAAACGATATCAGCATCTTGCTCAATACTTCCTGATTCACGTAAATCTGCTAAATTTGGAACTTCTCTTTTAATAGATTCGCGGTTCAACTGTGATAATGCTATCACAGGAATATCTAATTCCATTGCTAAAATCTTTAACGATCTAGAAATCCCACCAACTAATTCTGTTCTACTTGCGTTAGTATTAGCATTTCTTTTACCGATTAATTGTAAATAATCGACAACAACCATATCAAGTTTCTTATTTCTTTTTAATTCACGACACTGAGCCATGATTTCACTAATATCAGTAACGGTACTATCATCTAAATAGAGATCATAATTATCTATTTTCAAACGTGTTAAATAAAGAGCAGATAGCTCTTTTTCATCTAACTTACCACTAATAACTTTTGACAATCCAATACCTGAATTAGAACTTAACAAACGCATAACTAATTGTGTCGTTCCCATTTCCAAAGAAATAAAAGCCACAGATTTTTTATCTTCACAAGCAGTTGATGTCATATTAAGTGCTAAAGCTGACTTCCCCACACCAGGACGTGCAGCAATAACAATAAATTCTCCAGGTTTGAAACCAAAAGTCTTTTTATTTAATTCTTGGAAGCCAGTATCAATACCGATAAGTTGACCTTCCTTTTTACTGTTTTTCTCAATAACATCAATTACATTATCAGTAATACTATCAATCTTTGAAAATTGAGCAGTCTTTCTTTTATTTAAGATTCTTTTAATATCATCTTCAGTTTTAACTAAAACATCTTCAAATGATAAATTATTATCCAAAACTACCTTAGATAAATTACCTAAAGTATTATATAATTCTCGAGCAACTGCTTTTTGTTTAATAACAATTGCATAGTTTTCCCATTCCACAACTTGAGGAAGGACATCAACAAGCTCTAATATATATTCTTGACCACCAACAGCTTCAAATTCTTTTCTTCTTTTCAATTCTTCTATTAAGTTTGTATAGTTAACATCTTGTTTATTATTAAATAAATATTTAATAGATGCCATAATCTTTCGATGGGGATCATGATAAAAATCTTCTGGTTCTAACGTACTAACAATAGCTGCAACTTCATTAGAACTTATTAAGGTATTAGCAAGAATATACTGCTCAGCCTCAAAACTATTAGGCATCTTTTTATCCATCATTATTCTTTCTCCACAACATGAACAATTAAATTAGCTCTGATATCTTTATGTAATTGGATTGGAATTTCATATGTTCCAACATTATCAATGTTACCATCAAAAATTATTTTTCTTTTATCTAAAACAATCTTATGTTGCTTACTATATTCTTCAACAACCATCTTCATAGTAACTGCACCAAATAATTTTCCTTCTTTTCCAACTTTTACATTAACATAAACATGCTTTGCTTCTATTTCATCTTTTAATTCTCTCATTTGATTTTCTAAAATCTCAGCATCTTTTTTAGCTTCTTGGTTTTTGTTTTCTAATTCTTTAATATTATCAACAGATGCAATAACAGCTTGATCACTTCTAATTAAAAAATTAGCATGTCCTCTTGGAATTTCAATAATATCCCCTTTTTTACCTTTTCCTTTAACATTAGTAGTTAAGATAATTTTCATAACACTAGATCCCCTCTCTTCTAAGATTTTTAATTTTTCCATTAATTTATCTTGTGCTTCGCTTAAAGTAACATTTTTTAACTGACAAGCAGCATTATTGTAATGACCACCACCACCTAATGCTTCCATTAGAAGCTGAACATTAGTATCATCTAAACTTCTAGCACTAATACCCACTGTATTTTTAGCTATATTACCAATACAAAATGCCGCTTTTATATCCTGAATTCCTAAAATCTCATCAGAAATTTTAGCTAGAAATTGTTTAGCTACAATTTCACTGTCAACAATCGCGACACCATATTTATCCTCAATAATATCTAAATTCGCTAATACTTCTAATTTTTTTTCATAAACTAAAAGATCATCTCTTAAATATTTTTGAGCTTTTTGCATTTCTCCACCATATTTTTGTAATCTAGATAAAACATTAAAAGTTCTATAACTTGCACGATATAAAAGATTATTAGTATCTACCATAATACCCATAACCATCCAAGTCGCCTCAGTGTTACTAACTTCGATATCTTCTTGTAAGAATTCAAACATTTCAACAACTAGTTCAACGCTTGATGAAGCAGAAGTTGAAGTATACATAAATTCATATTTATCGACAGGGTTTACCCCTGGTCGATGATGATCAATAATAGCTACATGATTTGCTTTATTATAAAGCCTTTCATCAAGTAATAACTTTCTATTTTGAGTATCAACAATTATTAATAAATCATCTTTATTAATTTTAAATACTGCTTCTTGAGGTTTAATAAAATATTCTAAGACTCCAACATGCTGATTTTCAATAATTTCTAGTAATGCTAAAACTGTTACATCAACTTTTTTATTATCCAAAACAATTTTAACTTTTTTATCTAGTGCAAGAGCAAACTTATACATTGCCAGACAAGCCCCAAAAGCATCGGCATCCGCATCAGTATGAGCCATTATATAAACTTTATTGTATTTTTTCACAATTTCTTGCAGCTCTTCACTTTTGCTTTTTACATAAACTGGAGATCTATTTTCAAAAGAATTAGTCTTTCCGCCGTAATATTTAATTTCATTGTCAATGTTTACAACACATTGATTTCCTCCACGATTTAAAGCAAAATCTAACATATTTTTTGCACTATCAAATAAGTCATTATAGTTTAAATCCATACAAGCAATACCTATTGAAGCAGAAGATCGTAAATCCTCTTTCAAACAATAGCCTTTAATTTCATCTAAAACTTTAAATTCTTCTCTAATAAGTTCTTGTAATTGTACATAATCCATTAGTATTAAATATTGAGTTTCACTAAAGCCCTTTAGATATATTTGATGATTGTTACTCCAATCACTTAAAATACCAATAATATTGCTTATTTGAGATGCTCTATTTTGAGCATCAAAACTAACTAATGCTTGTGTTAGATTATCAAGATTGATAATCCCCATTGCTAAAGTACGATTACGATACTTTGATTCTAAATTCTTTATTTCCGTTTTATCAGTAAAATAAACTATATTTTCTTCTTTTAAAACTTTACAACTAAAAATTCTACCATAGATGTTAATATCAAATATTTCATTATTATTTAAATTGTAAAATAAATCTTGGTGAATAACTTCAATGTTCCTATCAACAAGAGGACTTAAGAAAATCTCTCTTGCATATTTATTTGCCCACTGAATAACCTTTTTATTACTGAAAACCACTATGCCTATTGGCAGCTCATTAAAGGCAACTTCTCCGCCTTGTCTTACACGATATGAAATAGAATTCCATAATTTATATCTTTGTTCAAGCCAATTCATTCTTCTGATTTTTTTATTACTAAACGTAATAATTACCAAAAAAGTTAAACTTCCGGACAAAATAAAGAAAGATGCATAAGTAACATATATATTAATTTCTTTTACAGCAAATGTAAAAACCAGAATAAAAGTAGATACAATAAAAAATATCACAGAGGCCATTCTGTATAAAAAATTGTTTTTCATATAATCACCATTTCTTGTTTTAAACTAATTTATTATATCATAAAGGGCATCGAAAATAAAATATTATATTAATGAATACTCATTTTATAAAAAAAGACTGCAAAATGCAGTCATATCCTATTCTTTTACAAAAGGTAATAAAGCCATATGGCGAGCTCTCTTAATAGCAACAGCAAGTTCTCTTTGATAAATTGCTTTTGTACCAGTTACTCTCCTTGGTAAAATTTTGCCTCGATCAGAAATAAATCTTTTTAACAATTCATAATCTGTCCAGTCAATTTTTTGTACTTTATTATCTGTAAAATAACAGCTTTTCTTACGTCTTTGACGAAATCCTGCCATTTTTTTTCCTCCTTAAAATGGTAAATCATCATCTGATAAATTTAAATCATTTTGAATATCTTTAAATGGATCAGTATCTACCTTGTTATCATTAGAGCGATCATCTTTGTCATAACTATAATCTTGGTTCATATCAGCAAATGGATCATAGTTTGATTTTGATTGTCTTGACTTTGGTTCTAAAAACTCAATTGAATTACAAACGACATCAGTGACATATTGTCTTATACCATTTTGATCATCATAAGTGCTTGTTTGAATTTCACCTTCAACACCAATTAATCCGCCCTTTTTTATATATCTAGCTAAATTTTCTGCTTGTACACGCCAGACAACACAATTAATAAAATCAGCTTGTCTTTCACCCGATTTACTTACATAACTTCTATTTACAGCTAAATTAAATCTCACATAGCTAATTCCTGAATTTGTTTTCTTTAATTCAGGGTCTTTAGTCAATCTTCCAGTTAATATAACTTTATTCATAATTACCTTAATCCTTTACTATAATATGACGAATTATTTCTTCACGAATATTACAAATACGTTCGAATTCATTTATAGCTTCAGATGTAGCTTCAACTCTGAATTTGACATAATATCCTTTTTTAAGATCGTCAATTTCATAAGCTAAATCTTTCATAGCCCACTCATCAATCTCAAGAACTTTTCCACCATCTGCTTCGAAAATCTCTGCGAGACCTTCAACAATGATTTTAATTTGTTCCTCAGTTTGTTCTGGGTGGATGATATACATACCTAAGTATTGTTTCATCTAGACACCTCCTTTTGGTCTTTTCCGGCTTTCATCAAAGAAAGCAAGGATGAGTATTACTCACTTACATATTTTAACATAATATGACAGAAATGTAAAGATTTATAAAACTAGAAAAAGAGAGTTTATAAACTCTCTTTTTCAGGTACAAATCTTAATATTTTAAACAAATCTTTAATTAATCTCATCATCCAAGGGATGGCAAATAAAAATATAATTACAAGT
>DUUA01000039.1 GCA_012841765.1 Acholeplasmataceae bacterium | reverse complement strand
ATTGCAAATCGTTAAAAACTAGGGTAATCGTTAAAAAGTTGAATAGCAAAATAAAAAGAGACCTAATAATAGCCTAATTTTAGACTAATACAGGTCTCTACAATTCTGGCGGATAGGAGTTTTTCCCTTTCCGCCTACAAAAAAAGGTCTGATACCTTTGTATCAAACCTATTCATTCAATATGTGTTAGTGCGACCATTTTGATACAATTTCGCACCCCAAATTTTTTTTCATACCATCTAGGTTTGTATAAAAATTATGAATAAATGCCACCTTTATAATATAAACCTACTTTGATATGAACTTTTAGTCAATTATTTTGTTTCAAGATAATAAATATTCGGGAAAACTGGCACGAATAAAGAAACTTCACCAGCAGATTTTAATCCAAAAAATCTAACAATAGCTTTCGGATTATCCTCAATAGAATATGCACACTGTAAACGAGAAATTGCCAATCTCATATCAAACAATGATTGATAATCATCTGCGACATTAAACTTATCTAAAATTCTCTTCATAGCTTCTTCACGTGTTTCATTTCGTGAAAGTAATCCTACACCATAAAAGAAAGTGTCGTTTTGAATCTTAAAGGAACACTCAGAATATCCAGTTTTAATAAAATACTCATCAATTGCTCGGTCTTTTTCCTGACCTAAATAAGATTTTTCCTCTGAATAATTCTTCATGATTGATGCACTTCCGTTATAATAGCAATCCGTAGAATCAATCGTATTGTCAATTGAGAATGAAATGAAATGCGCTTTTTTATTTTTCATTAATACATGAATTGATACTCCAATTGTATTTTTTCTTCTATTATTTTTTCTAGAAGAAAGTAAAGTATCCAGTACATAAGCAATTCTAGAGGTTTTGACTGAAGAACTAACTAGTTCATCATTAGCTAGATCATTACAAAATCGTCCATAATTTTCATATCTCGCTTTATTCTCATTAATAGTATAAATTAATGTTGCCGAACAATAAAAAAATTCGTATTCCCCATAGTTATCTTGTTTGATGTTATCACTATTAATGTTGAGATCATACCAATAGCGAAGATCAGAATAAAAAAGTTCCCTAATATCATTAACGGAACTGCAAATTTCTGCCAATGATGTGCCCATTATGATACATTCGGGAGAAATCCATTTTGAAATAAAAGGGTTAATTTTCCTTTTATGCCTCGTGCTATATAAGGATTTCATTTCATTAAAAAAATCTTTCATTCCATTACACCTTCCTATTATCTTTCATTGTAACATATTGGTAAACATTTTAATATGTCTAATATTATAAGAATGAGTTTAGTAATTACTTATTCAAATGTACTGACAGTTTTATACAATTAACAGTATATCATAACATGAATTACATATTGACTATAGTCTAAAATACATCGGTTAACTTTCTATATATTACTTACTTAATAAAAAACACTATAAAGAATTATGTGTTTATTTAACGGATACACTATTTAATCTTGCGCGTGGCTTTTTTAAATGCACAATTAACGCATCATTTTTATCATTCTTCAATGATATGCATTATTCTAAATGTAGTTTAGTTTTAGTATCAAAATAAGCTTTTCTTTCTCACCTTTTCCAAAAACAATACATTCTCTATTATTAAAATTGATATCAAATATATTGAGATTTATTAATTCCCCAACTCTAATACCACTAGAAGCTAGAAGATCAATAATTGCTAAATCTCTTAAGTTGTCACATTTACCCCTTAACATCTCGATGATTTCATCTGATAAAGTGTCTTTAACTATGATAAAACCTTTGCTATCATAGGATACTCCTTATCTATAATTTTTTTTAACAACAGTAATCTAAGGAAAATATACTGCCCCATATTTAACAATTCGAATTAAGGAGAGAGTACTATAAATTACTATTTATCACTATATTCATTGTATCACAAAATATAAAATAAAGAAATAGTTTTATTAATAAAGAAGCCTTTTTAAGCTTCTTCAATAATCTCAGTTCCATTATAGAATACAAGCTTAATGCTTTCATCCCTATCCACAATTGCCCTGTCAATCATTAATATCCATAAGGATTCATCCCACGCTTCAACCACTAGTGGTTGTTTCTTTAAGTTCATAATAAAGACTTCCATAGCTTTATCCTTTGATATCCTTAACTACTTATCCTTTTGTAGATTCTCTAGTTTCCTATATTCCTCATCATATCGTTTACTTAGTCTATTGTATTTTTTAATGTACTTATCTTGTGACTGAGGTAGCAAAGAGTTCTATAACTTTTAAATTATTCATATCGATACCATCCATCAGTATTCAAAGGAAGTATATAATTTTTGAGTACCTTAAAATGATACTAAATTAGAAATAATTAAATAGTGCAATTTTACTAGGAATAATTAAAAAGTGGTAGTATTTTAGGGGTTTAATTAAAAAGTGCAAGAAAATCTATAAATAATTAAAAAGTGTAAATAGCAAAAGAAAAAGGCTTCAATGATGTGGATCTAATCACTCACTGAAGCCAAATTACCTTTAAAACGAGGTGAAAACCTCATAAATAAATCCGCTTTATGCTATTAACCCTTAATACAACTAAAGTTTATTGTATCAAAGTAATTGTTCAATTATGTGTTGGGGCGACTATTTTGATACAATTTAGTACCCTTTTAAAAATTTCGTACCCTATTCAATTTGTTTAGTTGGTCAGTTTTTCACTTTAATGACATAATCATAGAACCTGTATCATTGTCTAGCTGTCTTGCCTTATTAAATGATGTAAAAACATCTATGTTCCTAGAGAGTGAATAAAACATATATGCAACAAAGATAAATACTGCATTACCATCAACATAATCAGTTGGAGCAATATAAGTGTTGTTATTTTTAGAGAAGACATCCATCATATTTTTATTACCAGTTGAACATCCTGTGTTTATGATAATTTTACTAGACAGTTTTATATACATTTCAATCTCAGTTGATGAAAAATCATGCTTAGGTTCATCTTGTAAATAAACACTTTCATGAAGTTTAGGCATGATTATTCTACCATCTTCACCATGACACGAAATGATAATGTAATCAGCATTTAATTCTACTTTATCTTCTAACACATCAATAAAATCACTGGGTCTTCCAATATATTTAATTAAAACCAGGAATCCATAAAGTTCTAAAACCTGTCTTAAGGCTTGTGCTTCATTTCCGGCATCACTAAAAGATACTATAAGTGCTTTTTCCATATTTTTCCCTCTTATCCTTAACCTATCAAATATAAGTGTAAATTCTCTGATTCATTAACCAAGTCAACAATAATTTTAATAAAATCTGTATAATTATTTGTTGTATGCGCTTTATCTAGTGCATCATAATAATCTGCTCTATTTTCTGTTTTAATTACGACGGGTGGATAGCCACTTTGAATGAGTTCAAAGTTTAATAAAAGTCTTGCCGTTCTACCATTACCATCAATAAATGGGTGAATTTTTACAAACTCTCCATGTAAGAAACAAGCTCTTACTACAGGATGAAAATCTTTCCAACTTTGATACTGATCAATCAAATTCTGCATTTTATATGGAACATTCATGTATACTGGTGGCACATGCTTAGCACCACTGATAAACACATTTTCATTTCTATACTTACCAGCATTAGTAGAATCAATTTCTTTCAAAATCAAATAATGGACAGATCTAATATCGTATTCTGAAAGTTTAACGTTTTTGCTGACTAGATCTTCAATGTATTCAATTGCTTCTTTATGATTAATAATCTCTAAATGATCTTTTAATGGTTTCCCTTTAATTGTTATGCCATTTTCTAAGACTACTTTTGTTTCTGATAAGGTAAGTGTATTACCTTCAATTGCATTAGAATTATAAGTCCATTCAATAATTAGTTTATCTCTTAATTGTCTAGTCATGTTTTGAGAGAATGGTCGATGGGAATCAATTATATTCTTTTTTTCATCAATAATATTAAAATCTATTGAATCAAAGAACAAGTCATTAACTTGTCGATATCTTTTATCAATAGGCTTTTGTGCATCTTCTGGAATTAACCAAGTTTTACCAACTTTTTTCACACCATGAATTCTACCCTCTGTGCAAAGTATTCGAATTCTTCTTTCTTTAATGTGCCATTTCGTTGCAAAATAAGATATGTTTTTGTATTCCATTATTTCACCTTCCTATTATGCCGTTATCGGCACAATATCATTTTATCATTTATTTTTACATCTGTCAACATTATGCCGATAACGGCACAATATAACTTAAAGAATTCAATTTGATCAATTGTGTTTTTGTTATGCTTTCGTTTTTTTATTAACCTTTTGTTTTTTTATACTAACATTTTTGATGGCGAGTTTAAACTCACAAAGCGAAACCTAAAATAGATCGGTATTATTATAAAGAAAAAAGGGATTATCTCCCTATTTTCCTATTCATTAAAGTCGATACTATTGTATCAACACTGTCGTGCTAATATGTGTTTGATTACCTATTTTGAT
>DUUA01000038.1 GCA_012841765.1 Acholeplasmataceae bacterium | reverse complement strand
AATTGTAAGGTAATCGTTAAAATGTTGATTTCAAAAATAAAAAAGCCCAGCAAATAGCCTTAAATCCGACTGCTGCTGATCCTATAAAAACTGGCGGATAGGAGTTTTATCCCTTTCCGCCAACAAATAAAAAAGGTCTGACATTGTATCAAACCTATGCATTCAATATGTGTTAGGGCAACCATTTTGATACAATTCGTACCCCTATCAAAAAAGTTCGTACCCCTCCACTATTTTTTCGTACCCCTACTAAAAAAGTTCGTACCCCCATCGCATAGAAAAAGGAGATACTTAACGTATCTCCTCAAAAGAATAAACGGCATCAAATAATCGCATAAAAAATCATCATTTTTTGTGTTTTTGAATTTGTTTAATTAGGTAATTCATTACAATTTCACTATAGTCAACAGGTATATCTTTTGTATGCTTGTATAAGGCATTGCAAAAATCAATGTAATATGAATTGCTTATGCTTTTTCTTATTAAAAAATTATAAATTTCTTTATATCTTATTACTCTATAATATCTACTTCCGCTGTAAGCAGACAAATCTAACTTATTATAGTTTGGTACGAATATAAAAAAGTCAACTTCCATGTTTTTTTCTTTTGAATAATTAACAGCAAATGTATGATATTTTGATAATTGAGATTGAATAAGCCCATCTTCGCTAAAATCATGCCGAACTGATACTCCATTAATTCCCGATTTAATCTTATTTTCAATGATAATAACATTTTTTTCATCTTCAATCCATAAATCAATATTATGAAATTCTCTTTTTATTTCATAATTATCACTAACATCAATATCTAAAATCTCTTTTGTAAAAGAGCGAAATAAATCGCTATAATTGCTAAAGAAGTAGTTAAACATATTTGAAAAAGATAATTCATCATCTTCCTTATTGATTAATGCCAAGAAATTAAAATGATTGTAATTATGCTTTGAACTTTCATTAATATTTACTATTTTCTCAAACCATAATTCTTTATTTTTAATCATTTCAGAAATGTTTTGATATGATTGTGGATTTTTTTTATCATCAACATACATATGTAGCGATTGTTTTGCAAAACGCTTATCAACCAATCTATAAACTGTAAGTTGCCTGCTTATTTCCTTATCATATGAAGAATCAATAATATATATTTGACATTTAGGACGCAATAATTTACTGGATACAAAGGTAACACTTGGCCAGATATCAGTATCTTTTATATAAGGCACACCTCCAAAGTTTATTGGATGAGCACTTGCGTATTCTTTTAGTTGCTTAGCTCCCGAAAGTGCTTTTTCTTTTGAGGGCTTTCCTTTAGGATGGATTAATTGTCCTTGTGGCTCAATCAAACTGATGCCTAAAACTTCAAAGCAACCTGCCTCATATAACCTTGTATGAATTACAGCACTAACAGTATCATCATATTTAGAATTAACCATTCCTGATGGATTAATAAAGCAATAATTTACTTTGTCATCAGAATGTAGTAAGTTAATTACTTCTCCTCCACCAATTCCTCTTGTTAAATATTCACCCGCATACATTCTATTAATTATAAATGATTTCATCGATTTAACCCCCTTATTTAAATAATGAAAAAGATTCAATTACAGCTTTTTTACCAATTCTTTTTATAACTTCATCCTCACTTATTTCTTGAATTTGACTACTAATAGAATTATTCCAAAATCTATAAGGTGATCCCATTGGCTCTGACTCATCAAATCCATAAAGATAATCAGAAATGCATCTTGTATAATCACATTTTACCCATTTACCATTTTCATTTGGTATATAATGAAATGCTACAAAATTCAAAGAACAATATAAACCAAAATCATTGACTACATAATACTTTATAAATGATTGCTTTTCCATTTTTATATTAGTCACTTTCTAAATATTCTAGTGCTTCTTGATACAACTCATATTTAGGGTGATGCTGTTCATCTAATCTTTGAATATCACTATTATGCTTCAAATCAGCAATCTTTACTTTTCTTGCAATAGGATTGACTTTGATTCCTTTGATGTAATCCATATAAGGTTCACCTTTTTTATGTGTCAATAAATCAATTGCACGACAAATTTTCTCTCCCATTCCTTCTTTCATCAAGAAATTTAAATCATATTTATCTCCATGATCTTCAATAACATCGTGTAAAAGTGCAACAATAGTTGAGTCTTCGTCATCCATTTGACTTGCTAAAAAGAAAGGATGAAACACATAAGGATACCCTGCTTTATCATAATCATCTTTATGTGCATTAAAACATATAATATAAGCATTTCGTATTTTCTTTGAATAAATCACTATTAAATTCCTTTCTTTTTTTTATACTTAATTTAAAAGTCTATCTGTTTGTCAGTTCGCATGTTGGCTTCTATTGTCACATTATATAGATATACACACTCAGCTTGTTATAAATCTTTATCTTTATTATCTATAAAATATGAATAAATTATAATTATGCCATCTACAAACTTTAATAGAGGATTACGGTTTTGACGTAATATTTGTTTTGGCAGTAAATGAACTTTTTAAATCAACAAGTACAATAAATATATTGCGGATTGCCCCACATTCAATATGTGTTAGAGCGACTATTTTGATACAATTTCGTACCCCTTCAAAAAAGTTCGTACCGTTATCGGAAAATTTCGTACCCTAACTCATGATTAAATTCAATATTTATAATATTTCATTATATTCCTGTATACTGCAACCATTAACGAATATGTACATAATATACAAAATCACCTAATTTGTATCTATTTAAGGTTTTCTGGTCTACTAAATAGTATTATATCTGTCCCTTGTCTATAACCATTAGAAAAATTATAAAAATCTACTTCCAATACAATTAGTTCTTTACTTACGTCAATAAATTTTGTTGTTTTAAAATATAGATTAAATGTATGTTCAATTCCAGGCATCAAATAAAAATCTATATAGTTATAATCTTCGTATAAGGTTGTTGTTTTAAATTTTGTAGAACTCATAACATGTCCACCATCAGCATTATCAAAGTGAACATCTATCGCGTCCCAACCAACAGCCCCCATAATATCATTTAATGGGATATATACTCCAGTATGATCTTTTATTTTAAAATCATCTTTATCAATTTTATGACTCTTTAATTGACTACTCTCATTTTGAGATATAGAAATATTAACACATATAAAATATCCTTCTTCTACCTTTTCGTTTCCTTTTTTATCCTTTATAGTTACGGAATTATAATTTTTAATTTTGTTGTTAATTAATTCGTAATTGTTATCGTGAACTGGTACTATTTCATTTAGAAAATAATTAGTTTCAACAACATCATTCTTTTGCGCAATTTTTGTTTTTCGTATTACTAATCCAATAACTGCACCAATAGCAAGAGCAATGCATAGGAAAGTACATACATTCCAATTTTTCTTATATTTATGTGTTTTTAACAACGTATAATCTAGCGACCGCCTTTTTCTCTATTGCATTTTCTACATAACATTATGCAATTAGATAATCCGGGTTTACCGCGTTCGTGCCATTGAACAATATAACTCCTTCAATTTCCTCAAATTTTCAAAATTTATCTTTAGTAGATTTATTCATAGCGAGACAACGTGAACATTTTCCAGTTTGTTATTATAAACTTGTAACTTTTTAGAATCAGTAAAAGTTCTTAGGTTTAAGTTTTTTCGTATCATAAGTATTTTCATGATACAAATATTACCCCGTTTTTTTGATAGACTTGGTTCTTATCCAATCTTCAATAGTTTTTTTGAACTTATATTTCGAGTTTACTTTATAGTATATTAGTTTATCATTTGTATTTATTAGAGTTAAACCTACAATTTTATTGATACCGCTATCTACAACTTCATCTACAATTAAAACCTCATCTGTTTGTCTAATTCTATAGCCTATGATTAAATAAATAAGCATGAATGATATAAAATAATAAAAGTAGATAATGAAATAATTACTTAAAGGAATAATATAACTTAACCCATGAGTAATCATTAGTGATAAAACTTCGTTTCCAAATAACGTATAATACCTACTCTCATAAGTATAACATTTAGTCAATAAATACGTCATAAATTGATTTTATTAAATTTATTGAAACCAAATAACTAAAATACTTGTTAGTAGAAAAAATAGTACCATCGGAATCATTAGCATAATTGATATTTTTAGCATTGAGTGTTTGAATGAACAAATTCTTGCATTTTGATTAATCTGTTCAATGCTTATTCCGCAATCACCGTTATCTTTGAACAATCTTATATATTCATCACTCGTAATATCTTTTAAGTCCTTATAATACGTTAATGATTTATTATCTAGATTGCCTTTTCTGTTTCTAGGAAACAAAACTAAAACAGAAAAAGTCAAAGCTGCTATAACAAAAATTAAAAAGAATATAAATGAACTAAATATATATGGTTTAATTTGATCTGATTTACTTGAAATGACCTCAATAACTGTAAATGATAATGCAAATACAATTCCAAGTATGGATACAATAATTGATGCTTTATTATCAAATGATGCAATTTGATTCAAAACAAGTTCTAATGATAACTTTTTATGTTCTTTTAAACTCTCACTATTATCATTCATTTTTCATCCCTCTTTCTATCCAACTGTTAAAATCAGAGTTTATTACATTACACAAATAATAATCTCCTAATTTATTATCAGTTTTTTTTGTAAACCAGGATTCAACATTTTTGTTTTTGTTGGCTTCCTTAAGTCCCGAAATCATACTATTGTAAAAATTATCCGAAAATATTATAACTTTACTTTGGTTTTTATTTGCAATATTTGAAAACTTACTCGCATATGAAACTGCTTTTCCTATCCAAACTAGATTATTAATCCCAGATCCTTTTCTACCTGTTTTAACTACAAGTTCTTTAGCTGTTGAAACGCCAATGCCCACTTTAAGTGAAGAAATATTTTTATCTTCTAACAGTTTATTGAACATTTTCATAAATGTGTTAACACAGAATGCCTTACGTGCAATTATTAAATCTTCATTTTTTGTACTTGTTGTATAAATCGCATAAACACAATCGCCTCTAATACCGATTTCGCGTATATTGGGATCGTCTCTTAATATCTCAACAACTTCTGACATAAATGACCTGATGACTTTAGCAGTTGTAGTTTTTTTATTATCAGAAAACAACTGTGTAGAATTTCTAATATCAACGAATACCGCCGTTACCCAAGCATAGTATCCATTTTCAAAATTGAATTCTTGCTCAGAAGGAACTTTTTTTCTTTCCTCAATTTCATTAGGAGAGTTAAGTATATCCAATATACGTTTTTTACCCTCTAGCCATTTTT
>DUUA01000037.1 GCA_012841765.1 Acholeplasmataceae bacterium | reverse complement strand
GAGATTATAAAGTTTTAATTAAACGTGTTCAACCACAATCTATTACGGGTATTACAGATATAAAAGTTGATGGAATAAATAGTAATTCTACCTACACCAATATAAATAATATAGATATTACAAATTCAGCTCTTTATAAAGCAAGCGCTGCTCCAAGTTTAGAATTTTCTTATTTAACTAATAATGTACCTGATGGTACTGATTTAAAACATAATATAAAAATATATGATGCGTTAAATAATGTTGTTGATTCATCTCTTTACACTCTTGAAAATGGGATTGTTGAGACTGTTGAAGCTTACAATGAAAATCTTGCTACTTACGGAGTAGGTAGTGTTAAGATTATTTTGAGGTTTAGTGACTTGATGGCAAGTGGTGACTATAGAATAGAAACAGGGCTTGCAATTGATGATTTATATGACATTCATATTTCAAAAGAAATGAGTAATGAAGCAGAATTTACTGAATTTATATACAATGGAAATGTTTATGATATTTATGGAGAAACTGAATTAATTAGTTCTATTCCTTATGGTATATTTTATAGATCAGAAGATACAAACACTAAAATTGTTAATTTTAGTGATGTTGAATCAATTATATTACCTAGTTATTTGGATGCTTATTCTTTATCTGTTAATGCAGAATTAACTAATGTTGACTTTAATATTTCTATTTACGATTCCTTAACTTACCAGCATCAATATGAAATAATTTATACAATAGTTGCTGAAGATGGAACTATTAAGACATTTACTCATAAATTGATTGAGGAAGAACCTTCCGAATTGATTATCAAATCATATAAAGATGGTAATGAATTAGAAATACCTCTAAATCAATCAAGTTTGCTAAGAGAAGAAATTTCTTTCTTTAGAATTGAATATGATTTATCGAATGTTTATCTAGCAAATAATAATTTTACTGTTGAAAGTAGTTATACAGGAGGAGACCCAGACAATGCTATTTTAAATCAAGCATATTTTATTGATTATATTATCAAAGGATTTGAAATAGATTATGATTATTCTGCAGCAATTGGTAATTATTCCTATAGTCCTTTGTTTCAGCAAGAACTTACAATTGCAGGAGAAACAGTTAATTGGGAATTTGTTTTTGAAACAATGACAATAATTAAGTTAGCTAGTGATGTTAGTAATTTAACAAACATTACATTTATTTCTGATACAGTTTATGCGGGTTTAAATATAATAATGGATTATGAACTTATTACTGAAGTTACTTATATTTCTTATATAGATAATCCTTCAACAAGAAGAATAACTACTCTTCCATCATCTGGAATTAGTTATAATGAATATGAAAATGAACAAACATTTTATGTTATTGGCCAAGTCCAAAAGAGTGATTTAGCTTATTATTCACCGTTGTTTTATTTACCAACTGGTTCTATTATTAGAAAAATAGTTGATGAAAATAATGCGAATGATCCAAATATGCAGTCAACAGATTTATTTGATGACTTTACTTTTGATATTGCTGGCGGATTTAAATATGTTCAATACCGTATTTATGCTGAAGATTATATTATAGGTGATCCTATTTATTCGACACATTATACAGATTATTTTGTTTCTGTTCAAGATATTACTAATAACATATATTTTAATTTAACTATTCTTGTTGACAATAGTGTAGTTGATTTTGATTTTGAAAAAGTTTTTGTTACTTTTAATCTATATCAAAATGAATTAATTCAAAGCTCAATGTCTCTATTTAGTTATTTTGATGGAACAAGAACAGGCATTAATAAACAATTTAGAAGTTCCATGAGTGGTAAGTATAGTATTGATATTGATTTACCAGAGGGATATGATTTTCAAATAGAATTCGTGTCATCTGGTGTCACAATTGTCGATAAAACGATAACAATTCCATCTGAACTTGTTCCAAAAAGGTATGATATGATTTTACGAATTGTAAGTGATAATACTGAATTAGATTGGGGTAAACAAGATGTAATTGATTACACACCAAACATTTAAGAGACATTATTAATGTCTCTTTTTTGGTATATTTAATGCAAAATATGAGTAATAATTGTATAATATTATAAAGGGGAAATTTATGAAGATTAAAGATATAAAATACAAAACAATAAAAGAAATTGATGCTATGGCTCGATTTGATATGAAGATGCTACCTAAAAAAACTAAATGGTATTTAAGACCAGTTACTTGGCTTTTTAGTTTACCAGAAAATAGTATTTGTAAAACAAAAATACATAAAAAAAATATGGAAGATTTTAAAGATGGGTATTTGCTTTTATGTAATCACAATAGTTTTACTGACTTTGCAGTTCTTACAAAAGCTATTTTTCCAAGACCTGCTAATTATGTTGTTGCTATTGATGGATTTATTAATCGTGAAAATTTACTTAGAAATGTTGGTGGTATCGGTAAACGTAAATTTATTTCTGATATTAATCTTATTAGGCAAATCAAACATAGCGTTGTAAATAATAAATATATTTGTGCCCTATATCCCGAAGCGAGATATTCATTGGTTGGAACTAATGCAATTTTACCTCAGAGTTTAGGTAAAATTATTAAGTATTTAAATGTTCCAGTAGCTACTTTTATTACTCATGGTAATCATTTACGTCAGCCAGTTTGGAATTTACGTAAGAATAAAGTCAAAATAAATGCTAATTTAGAAAAATTATTTACCGCAGAAGAAATAAAAAATTTATCAGTTGAGGAAATTACTGCAAAAATTAATAAAGTTTTTATTTATGATGATTATGCTTATCAAGTAGAAAATAATATTCATAATCATTATCAAAAAAGAGCAGAGGGATTAAATAAAGTTTTGTATCAATGCCCTAGTTGTTTTGTAGAACACGAAATGAATACTAAAGATAATTATATTTGGTGTGAATCCTGCGGGAAAAAATATGAAATGGATACACTTGGAAGATTAAAAGCTATAGCTGGAAAAACTGAGTTTTCCCATATTCCAGACTGGTATGAGTGGGAAAGAAAACAAGTAAAAAAAGAGATTTTAAGCGGAAATTATCATTTGGAGATTAATGTGAATATTGATTCATTGCCAAATAGTGATGGGTTTTATAGGATTGGCAAAGGGAGTGTTGTTCATGACTATAATGGGTTTTCTTTGCATTTTAAAAATGAGACAGAAGAGTTAAAAATACATAAATCTGTTTTAGAAAACTATGGTATTCATGTAGAGTATGATTACTTTGGAAAAGGAGATGCTTTTAGTTTTTCTAATTCTAATGATACTTATTATTTATTTCCAATTAATAAAAAAGATATTGTTACTAAGATCCATTTTGCTGTAGAAGAATTATATAAACTAAAAATTGAAGAAATTAGAAATAAAGATAATTAAACTAAGTATCGCAACAGGTACATATTAGGGCTTATTTTTTTTAATATTATCAAATAAATGTTATAATAAGATAACAATGTATAAATTGTAAAGGAGAGAAGAATATGAAAAAAACAGAATCGGTAACATTAAATTTTAGCGAAGGATATCAAGGAGAATTAATTGGGCCTAGAGGAAATACAAAGGTTGGAGCAAAGGAAAACACATTAGCTCCTTATAATTTATTATATGGAGCTTTAGGGAGCTGTTTTTATGCAACATTTTTATCTATTGCTGACAAAATGCAATTGGAAATTATTGACGCAACGATTGAAATTTCAGGGGAGAAACAAGATGATAAAATTGGAACTTTAGGACATGTTTTAGTTGATGTGAAAATTAAAAGTCCTTCTGATGAAAAGAAACTTATTAGAAGTGCAGAACTTGGTGCTAAGTATTGTTCAATATATAACACTATTGGTCATGTTGCTGAAATGGAATTAAAAGTAGAAATATTGAGGTGATTAATCTTGCAAATAAAGTATGAATTAAATGGGGGAGTTTTTAACCCTAAAAATGATATTAAAGTAAAGTTTTATCAAGATTTATATTACTTCATTAATGAAAATTATAATCAAGCATTAGCTGAAATTGAGTTTATTGAATTTATTCACTTGGAACCATATTTAATAGGAAAGTACGCTGGGAAATATTTTTTAGAGCAAAAACCTGGTAGTAAATTAGAAGAACAATCTGAAGATTATTTTATTGGTTATTGTTATAAAAACAATAAACATGTAAATTTAATAAAATTGTTAATTCCTTTCTTCAAAAATTGGAGAACAATTGAACATTGTAATGAACTTAATGCGGATGATTTTTTCGCGAGTTCTTGGGCTGCGCTTGTAGATACAGCAAAGTATTTTAAATTTGAAACAAAAGAGCAATTACAAAATAGTAAAGAAGCCCCGCAAATTAAGAATAGTGATTTAATATGGGAATATATGACAACCTACCCTGATGCTATAATTGAAGTTTTTGAAACAGATGAAAAAGAAATAGTAGTTCCGATTCCCCAAAGAAATAATTATTTATTTCTAGGATGGTATACTGACTCTAGTTTTAGATTTTTATTTAATGGTAAATTAACTAAAAATATAACATTATATGCAAAATGGAAAACAATTGTTAATCTACATTCAAATGATGGATACAATAGTTTTGAGTCTTTATATACTGATTTTTTAAAAGATTTTTCTTTAATTACAGGATTAAATGTAACAAAGGAAAGTATTCAAAATAAAGTTCATGGTTCTATTTGTGATTTTCTTGTAAAAAGCTATGGTGGAAAATTAGATTATTTTTTAAGCAATAAGAAAATGTATACTAAATGGATTTGGTTAATTAAATATTTACAAAATAATGTTAGTGACCATTTAATAAAAGAAAAATTTAATTATGAAAACAATAAATTTAATTCTGAACCGCAAGTTCGTTATGAATTAAATTCATTATTTGTAGGGAGATTTCATTTAAATTGGCCAAAAACTGTCGATTATAGTGGAGATGGAATAAAAGAAAACTTAGCAAGTTCTACAGCTTCTTTAATTGAAAAAAAATATATAGCAGCTGATAAAGAAATATCATTACCAAAAAGACTTTCTGGGAAGAAAGTTATTGGGTGGTCTCTTGATATTGAAGGGTCTGATATTGTTTTAAAAGCAAGTGCTAACGAACATGCTTTTAAAACTTTATATGCAATTTATGAAAAGGAGTAAGACTCCTTTTTTATAAAGTTTTAAAAAGAATATAAATATATAAAATATAAGAAAATAGGTGCAAAATGAAAGATACAATTATTATTGGTGGTGGTCCTGCAGGAATGACTGCTGCAATTTATTTAAAGAGATTTGGAAAAAACGTCACAGTTATCATGAAAGATTGTGGAGCATTAGGCAAAACTGATGTTGTTGAAAACTATTATGGATTCAATACCATTGGTGGATGTGAATTAGTAAAAAACGGCATGGAACAAGCAAAGAAACTTGGTGTAGAAATTATTGAAGATGAAGTTATAAACTTATCATATGATGGAGATTATCTAGTTAAAACTGCAAATAAAGAATATCAAGCTAAAACTGTTTTACTTGCAACCGGCTCAAATAGATCAAAATTACGTGTTAAAGGTTTTGAAGATTATGTTGGAAAAGGTATTAGCTTTTGTGCAATCTGTGATGGTTTCTTTTATAAGAATAAAAAGTTAGCTATAATTGGTAATGGTAAATATATGGAAGAAGAATTAAATGTTTTAAAAGAATATACAAAAGATATTTTAGTTTTTACAAATGAAACTAGCTTAGAAGTTGAAGTTGATTATCCAGTAATTAAATCAAAAATTACTGAATTACAAGGAAATGTTAAATTAGAAAAGATTATTACTAAAGATGGGGAGTATGACATTGATGGAATTTTTGTTGCTATGGGAACAGCATCAGCTTCTGATTTTGCTACAAAAATGGGTGCTGAAGTATCTAATAACAAAATTGTTGTTAATACTAATCATGAAACTAATATTCCAGGACTATATGCTGCAGGCGATTGTATTGGCGGAATATTGCAAATTTCTAAAGCAATAAGCGATGGAACAGCTGCATCACTCGCAATCAATAAATATTTAAAAAATTTAACTTAAAAATATAGGCAATTTAGTGTATAATAGTTTGTAATTGAAAGGAGTTTATTTATGAACGAAAAATTATTAAGAAAATTTGCTAATTTAGCAGTTAAGGTTGGAGTAAACATTCAAGAAGGACAATTACTAGTTGTTAATGCTCCTGTAGAATGTTATGACTTTGTAAGATTAATTGTTGAAGAGGCGTACAAAGCAAAGTCAGGTAATGTCGTTGTTAAATGGAACGATTCAGTTACAAACAAATTTTATTATTTAAATGTAAGTGATGATGTATTAAAAGAAGTACCTGAACATGTAGTTAAACAAGGAGAATATTTTGTTGATAAAAAAGGAGCTTTTTTATCTATTGCTTCTCCAAATCCAGGATTGATGGCAGATGTTGATCCTAAGAAGATGATGATTTCTCAAAAAGCAGCTAATGAAAAAATGTCTTTTTTAAGAAAATATACAATGAGTAATGGAGGCCAATGGACTGTTATTGCAGCTCCAAATTATGATTGGGCAAAGAAAGTATTCCCAGACGCTAAATTTTCTGAAGTCGTTGATCAATTATGGGATGCAATACTTACAGCATCAAGAGTAACAGAGGACAATGATCCTGTTCAAGAATGGACAGAACATATGGAACGTTTAGATGCTCATAATAAAAAATTAAATAAATATAACTTTAAGAAATTGCATTTTAAAAACAACTTAGGAACTGATTTAGAAGTTCAATTAGTTGAAAATCATATTTGGGGTGGTGGAGGAGAACTTTCACAAACTGGAGTTTATTTTGCACCTAATATCCCAACTGAAGAAACTTTTTCAATGCCTCATAAAGATGGCGTTAATGGTAAAGTTGTTTCGACAAAACCTCTTAATTATTCTGGAAAGCTTATTGAAGGATTTTGGTTAGAGTTTAAAGACGGTAAAGTAGTTAAATATCATGCTGATAAAGAAGAAGCTGCTTTAAAGAGCTTATTGGAACTTGATGAAGGAAGTAGTAGATTAGGAGAAGTTGCATTGATTTCTCATGATTCACCAATTTCAAATACAAATATATTATTCTATAATACTTTATTTGATGAAAATGCTTCATGCCATTTAGCCCTTGGAAATGCTTATACAATGAATATTAAAGACGGGTATACTTTGTCTGAAGAAGAACTAAAAGCAAAAGGTTATAATAAATCTATGACTCATGTTGATTTTATGTTTGGTAGTGAAGATATGAAAATTGTTGGGACTACTCAAGATGGAAAAGAAGTTAAAGTATTTGAAAAAGGAAATTTTGTATTTTAAGATTTAATAATTGTTTTTAAGAGGAGGATAATATATTTTGAAATTATATGATTTTAAGGGAAAGTATATAAATGAAAATAAAGGAGTTTTAGATTTCTTTATTAAAACTTTAAATGGAATGGCTTATGGTCTTTTCGCTACCTTAATAATTGGAACAATCATTTCAACAATGAACCAGTATATTATTAATTATCCTGCTCTTGAAGAAGTAGCAAAAATAGTAAAAAGTTTAATGGGAGTTGGTATTGGTTTAGGTGTCGCTTGGAGTTTAAAGTTTGATGGACTCAAACTAATTGTTGGTGCTGTTAGTGGTGGTATTGCCTTCAGCATGGCTCCCTATATTGGTGATACTTATACTTTTGCATTTTTAGGAGAAATAGTTGCTTTAAGAGCAGATCCATTAGTAATATATATTACTGTAATTGGTACTTTAATATTTATGGACACTATCTTACCTAAAAAAACCCCTCTTGATATAATCTTAATTCCTCTTGTAGGAATAATATTAGCGTTCTCTATTAGCCTTGTTGTCACTATTCCTATTAGTTTAGGAATTAAATCAATTGGTACATTTATTATTTTAGCTACAAATACAACCCCATTTTTTATGGGAGTTCTAATTGCAGTTGTCATGGGAATGGCCTTAACGGCTCCAATTTCAAGTGCAGCTATTGCAGTTGCAATCCAATTAGGAACGAATGCGACAGGTTTTTCTGCAGCTGATTTGCACATTTTAGGAATTGCAGGTGGTGCAGCTCTAACAGGTTGTTGTGTTCAAATGCTTGGTTTTGCAGTTATGTCTAGAAAAGATAATAATATTGGAACTATATTATCAGTTGGCCTGGGTACAAGTATGTTACAGTTTAAAAATGTTTTAAAAAAACCTATTATTTGGCTACCTACAATTATTGTAAGTGCAATTTTAGGGCCTTTGTCAACGGTGTTATTTAAAATGACAACAACTAGTATCGGCGCTGGTATGGGTACTTCCGGTTTTGTTGGGCAACTTGCCACAATTGATTCCATGGGAGTTAATTCATCTTCAATTATAGCAATAGTAATTTTACAGATTATTTTGCCTATTGTTTTAGTTTTAGGTGTTGATATAATATTTAGAAAATTTGGATGGATTAAAAAAGGCGATTTAGCTATTTAAGACAGACTTAAGAAAATAGTGTATAATAGATTTATAGGAAAGGAGGTATTTTTATGCCAACTAATACATTTATGAATTTATCGAAAGATAAGAGATTAAGAATACTAAGAGCGGCTAAAAGTGAGTTTTCACGAGTACCTCTGGAAAAGGCTGTTATTGCTAATATTGTTAAAGAAGCTAAAATACCCAGAGGAAGTTTTTATCAGTATTTTGAAGATATTGAAGATTTATTTAAATATCTTTTGGACTACTTATATGGGTTTGATAAGTATAGATTTGTTAAAACATTAGAGAAAACTGATAATGATGTTTACGAAGCTTTAAAATTAAATTTTGCTAATAAAGTTAGTAGTTTAGAAAAAGAAAAAAATAGACAGTTTAGACTTAATGTTATGCAAACAATGATGAACTTTGAAAAATCTGAAACAAAGGATAGTGCTTTAAAGTATAGTTCTGAAGATTATTTAGAAGGACATGTTTTGCCACTTGAAATGGCTGAAACAGGCACAACTAATAAACTAAGAGATTTAGTAATGATGATTGGTCGAAATTGTATTTCAAATTATTTATTAAAGATGATTGGGAAAGAAGAAGCGATTGAAGATTACAATCAATATATAGATTTTTTAAAATTAGAATTTACAAAATAAACCGTTTTACGGTTTATTTTTTTATAGTAATTAAGTAATATTTATGATATAATATATTTAAT